>JBBSKJ010000316.1:0-3374 GCA_038256475.1 Micropepsales bacterium
CCAGCAAATCCGGCGATTTCGGCGTCACCGGCAACTCCTCCGCCTCCCCCAGCCGCGACCGCCAGGACGGCGAGTAGGGCGAAAGCCCCGCGCCCGGGTTGATTTCCCGCAGCTTTTCCTCTTAAACGCGCCCCTCTTGGGTGGCCCGGCCGGACATGCCGTGGCGACCCCAAATGCGACCCCCGTGCCTGACGCGCACATAAACCAAGGGGGACCGGATTCGTCCGGGTGCCGTAAAGGATAGCAAAATGTCCAAGATGAAGACCAAGTCGGGCGCTAAAAAGCGCTTCAAGATCACTGCGAAGGGCAAGATCAAGACCCATCAGGTCGGCAAGCGCCATCGCCTGATCAACAACTCGCCCGCCCGCACCCGCGATCTGCGCGGCATGGACCTCCTGTCCAAGTCTGAAACCCAGCGCGTCAAGCGCTGGATGCCCTATGGCGGAGGAATCTAACCATGAGCCGTTCACCCCGCGCCGTACCGTCCCGCGCCCGCCGCAACAAGGTCCTGAAGCAAGCCAAGGGCATGCGTGGCCGCCGCAAGAACAACATCACCACGGCCAATGCCGCGGTCGATAAGTCGCTGCAGCACAACTATATCGGCCGCAAGGAGCGCAAGCGTAACTTCCGCGCCTTGTGGATCCAGCGCATCAACGCCGCCGTGCGCGAGCATGGCATCACCTACAGCCGATTTATCGCCGGGCTCGCCGGTGCTGGCATCGAGATTGACCGCAAGGTCCTGTCCGATCTGGCCATCCACGAGCCCACCGCGTTCAAGGCTCTGGTGGATCAGGCGTCTAAGGCTTAATTCAAACTCCATCCGAGCGAATCAGGGGCTTGCGGCCCCTGATTATTTTCCTTCGGAGTTTGCATGGCCGACATCGCATCCCTTCAGTCCGACATACTGGCTCAGGTTGCCGACGCTTCCGACGAAGCGGCGCTGGAAGCCGTGCGCGTTGGGGCGCTGGGCAAAAAGGGGTCGGTCAGCGCGTTGCTGGCCACCCTGGGGAGCCTGTCGCCGGACGAGCGCAAGGTTCAGGGGCCAAAGCTCAACGGCCTGAAGGACGCGGTGGCCGACGCCATCGCGGCGCGCAAAGGCCAGCTGGCCGATGCGGCGCTGGATGCGCGCCTTAGTGCCGAGACGCTGGACGTCACCCTGCCGTCGCGCAGCGAGAATAGCGGCACGGTGCATCCGATTTCCCAGGTTCTGGAAGAAGTGGTCGCGATCTTTGCCGACCTGGGCTTTGGCGTCGCCGAAGGCCCGGACGTGGAATTCGACGATTACAATTTCACCAAGCTGAACATTCCGCCCGATCATCCCGCGCGCCAGATGCAGGACACGTTCTATGTGGCGGCCCAAAAGGGAAATGGGGCCGACGGCATGAGCCATGTGCTGCGCACCCACACCTCGCCGGTGCAGGTGCGCACCATGCTGAACGCCAAGCCGCCGATCCGGATGATCTCGCCGGGCCGCACCTATCGTGTGGATTCCGACGCCACCCATTCGCCCATGTTCCATCAGGTCGAAGCGCTGGTGGTGGATGAAGGCATTCACCTGGGCCATCTGAAATGGACGGTGGAGCAGTTCTGCAAGGCCTTCTTCGAGATCGACCAGATCGAGCTGCGCGCGCGTCCCAGCTTCTTCCCCTTCACCGAACCCTCGCTGGAATGGGACATGCGCTGCGACCGCAGCGTGCCGGGCAAGATCACTTTCGGGACGGGCAATGACTGGCTGGAGCTGGGTGGCTCGGGCATGGTCCATCGCAAGGTGCTGGAGAATTGCGGCATCGACCCGCACAAGTATCAGGGCTTTGCCTTCGGCTTCGGCCTGGACCGCATGGCGATGTTGAAATACGGCATGCCGGACATTCGCAGCTTTTTTGAATCGGACTTGCGCTGGCTGAAGCATTACGGCTTTGCCGCGCTCGACATCCCCACGCTGGATGGGGGCCTGTCGCGATGAAGTTCACACTGAGCTGGCTGAAAGAGCATCTGGACACTGACGCCAATGCCGCGACGATTGGTGAAAAGCTGACGTCCATCGGTCTGGAAGTCGAAAGCATCACCGATCCCGGCGCCGCGCTGAAGGATTTCGTGGTTGGCGAAGTCGTGACCGCCGACAAGCATCCCAATGCCGACAAGCTGCGACTGTGCAGCGTCAGCGACGGCAAGGAGACGCTGCAGATCGTCTGCGGCGCCCCCAATGCGCGTGTCGGCATCAAGGTTGTGCTGGCCCGCCCCGGCACGGTCATTCCCGCGACCGGCGAAGCGCTCAAGGTCGGCAAAATCCGCGATGTGGAATCGCGCGGCATGATGTGCTCGGCGCGCGAATTGCTGCTGGGCGAGAACCATGACGGCATTATCGAGCTGGACGCCAGCGCCAAGGCCGGCGCGCCCGTCGCCGCCGCATTGGAAAAGGCGGGCCTGCTCGCCAACGATCCCTTGTTCGATGTTTCCCTCACCCCCAATCGCGGCGATGCGGCATCGGTGTTCGGCATTGCCCGCGATCTGGCTGCCGCTGGCCTCGGCAAGCTGAAGAGCGAAAAGGTGCAGCCGGTGGCGGGCAAATTCCCCTCGCCCAAGAGAATCACGCTGGATTTCACGCCCGAGAACAAGAACGCCTGCCCGATCTTTGCCGGGCGGCTGATCCGCGGTGTCAAGAATGGCCCGGCGCCCCAATGGGTGCAGGACCGGCTGAAGAGCGTGGGGATGAAGTCCATCTCGGCGCTGGTGGATGCCACCAACCTGATTTCGCAAGACCGCGGTCGCCCGCTGCATGTATTCGATGCCGACAAGCTCAGCGGCAACCTCTACGCCCGCATGGCCAACGACCATGAACAGGTTCTGGCGCTGGACGAGAAGACCTATGTCTTGGACAAGGACACTATCGTCATCGCCGACGACAGTTTCGCGCGCGGCATCGCCGGCGTGATGGGCGGCATGGATACCGGCAGCTTTGGCGATACCGTCAATGTCTTCATCGAATCCGCCTGGTTCGATCCGGCTCGCATTGCGCGTGCGGGCCGCAAGCAGGGCATTATTTCCGACGCCCGCTATCGTTTCGAACGCGGCGTCGATCCGCAGTTCGTGCTGCCCGGCCTGGAGCTTTGCACCCAGTATATTCTGGAATGGTGCGGCGGCGAGGCGTCCGATGTGGTGATCGCCGGTGAACTGCCGCCGCCGCACAAGCCGATCGCCTTCGATCCTGGCTTTGTCCATCAGTTGGGCGGCATCCAGGTGCCGCAGCATGAGATCAAGCGCATTCTGGAAGCGCTGGGCTTTGTGGTGGATTCCAACTGGCTGGTGGTGCCGCCGAGCTGGCGCCATGACGTCGATGGCCCCGCCGATCTTGTCGAGGAAGTGGTGCGCATTCA
>JBBSKJ010000317.1:0-3365 GCA_038256475.1 Micropepsales bacterium
AGCCGTCGAGTTCGCGCTTCATCACAATCGGGGCATGGCCGGCGGCGCGCAGGAAAGCTGCGGTGCGTTCGACCACCTTGGGGTCGGTCCAGGGCGCGGGCACCACCTCCGCCGCCGGGATCAGGTATGGCGGATTGATGGGATGGACCACCAGGCAGCGGGCCCGGCCTTTCAGCTGTTCGGTAAAGTGCGACGGCAGGATGGCGGAGGTCGAGCTTGCCAGGATGGTGTCCGGTCCGGCGATGGCGTCCAGACGCCCAAAGACCTGGCGCTTGATCTCCACATTCTCCGGCGTGTTCTCCTGGACATAGTCGGCGCCGGACAGTGCCTCCTCCAGCGTGGCGGCGCCGCGCATCCGTGCCCGCAACTCAGCTTCGGACTGGCCGTTCAGAAGATCATTGGACGCAAGATCGGGAAGCACGCCTTCGATATAGGCGATCGCCGCACGGGGCGCGTTCGCCTGCTCGTCCCACAGCGCCACATCATGGCCGGCGCGGGCAAAACTGATGGCCCAGGCGCGTCCCACAAAGCCCGCACCAACAATGGCAACCTTGGCCATGAATCCCCCATGCGATCGTGAAGACGGCAGATCCGGGTAGTATTATTGTTGTGACAGCGCGTCCTTGAACGGGATCATTTTCTTCTGCTGCTCGCACCACAGCGCCAGCCGGGCATTGCGGATGCTGTCCAGGATGGTGAGCCGGCCGACCGTCTTCAGTTCGGGATAATCGCGCAGCACTTTGGGAAGGCGATAGTAGGGAATCCGGCTGTTGAGATGATGAATATGGTGGATGCCGATATTGCCGGTGATCCAGTGGAGGAATGCCGGCAGGTCGTAATAGGAACTGCCCAGGAAGGCGGCATCCTGATGCGCCCAGGAACCGGTCCGCGCCCACACGGTATTTTCAAACTGGTGCTGCACATAAAACAGCCAGACCCCCATCGAGGCGGCCAGCAGCATCACGGGCAGATGCACCATCAGGAATGGCCCCACGCCCACCAGCCAAATCATCCCGGCCGCCGTTGCCGCGATGGCGGCATTGGTCGCCATGGTGCTGATCCAGGGGCCCCAGCCGTCCCGCCACTGGTGGAAAGGCAGCCGGTGCTGCAGGAAGAACATATAGGCCGGGCCGATCAGGAACATGACGGGTGCGCTGCGATAGCAACGATAGAGGAAGCGGCTCCACAGAGGTCTGCCGCGATACTCATCCACCGTCAAAGTATCGATGTCGCCGATGCCGCGGCGGTCCAGATTGTTCGATGTGGCATGATGAATGGCGTGATTGCGCTTCCAGTATTCGTAAGGCGTCAAGGTCAGAACCCCCAACACGCGGCCCAGCCAGGTGTTCGCCGCGCGGTGCTGGAAGAAGGCGCCATGCCCGCAATCATGCTGGATGATGAACAGCCGCACCATGAAGCCCGCGGTGGGCACCGCCAGCAGCAAGGTCAGCCAGTATCCCACATCCAGCGACAGCCACATCAGCAGCCACAGAATTGCGAGCGGCGCGATGGTCACGCCGACTTCGAATATGGCGCGCAGCAGGTCGGGCTCGCGGTAGCGCAAGAGGGCACGGGACAGATCTGGAAGGTGAATCATCTAATCGATTTGTGACAGCATTTTCGGGGGTTGCGTAGCAGCTAAGCCCCCGGATTTCCATATCGGTCCGCCAAAAAATCGGAACTTATCGCCCCTGATGCCGGATGATCCGCGCTTTCATGGTGGACTGCGGCTTAACGCCCTTGGAGAGAAATTGCTGGTGAGCGGGCGCGGGGCGCGGCGGAACCGGCGGCGCTTTGGGCTTGGCGGGGGCCTGTGCGGGCGCCGCTGCCTGCGGAGAATCCGCTTTTGCCACAGTTGCCGGCTTTTTGGCCGCCGGTTTCTGGGAGCCCACCTTGGTCGGTTTCTTGGCCACGACACGTCCTTTTCAAGCGATACGGAGTTAAAGCCTAATACCGCATTTCAATGCCGCAAAGCCCCTTTCATGACAGCGACGGTAATGTTTGCCCGAATCGCTGCCTTGCCCCCTCCGAGGCCGCCAGGAAAATCCGGAGGGGCACCGCCCCTCCGGCCCCAATCTTACGGATTGATGCGGCTGCCGCCGACCACGCCCTTCTTCACCAGGTCGCTGAGCTTGATCATCCCCTTATAGGTGAATTTCTGCACCCGCTGACCGCGATAGGTCTCGGTGGTGAAGATGTCGCCCTTGGAGTTGGTAACGATGCTGTGCACGGCATAGAACTGGCCCGGCTGACGGCCGCCGCCGCCGAACCAGTACAACTCCTTCATGGTCTTGCGGTCATAGACATGCACCACCGCATTGGCGCCGTCCGAGACATACATGAACTTCTGCTCCGGATCGCGGGAGAAGGCGATCTCCCAGGGCGCGCCGTCGCCGCGCGTCTGGGGTTTGACCGCATGCTGGCGCAGATAGGTGCCGTCGATCTTGAACACCTGGATGCGGTTGTTGGTGCGATCGCAGGCATAGAGCAGCCCGTCATTCGACGGTTGGGCGCAATGCATCGGATTGCCGAACTGCGGTGAGTTCACGTCGTAATGGGGAATGGGCGTGTCGTCGGGTTTCTTGCCATAGGCGCCCCACATGCGCTTGAACTTCAGGGTGGTGGCGTCCCAGACCGAAACGCGCTTGTTGCCATAGCCGTCGGCCAGGAACATCTCGTTGCCCTTGAAGCGGATCTGGGCGACACCGCGGACATTCTGTGTATCCAGGCTGCCCTTGCTGGCATTGGCCTTGCCGATCTGGCCCAGATATTTGCCGTCCGGGGTGAACTTCACGATGAAGCTGTCGTGATACTTGCCGACCCCGGCGCCGGAATAAAGCGGCGGCGGCGCGGTGGGCGTTTCGGCGAATTGCGCCGCGCTGCCCGGCGCGGGGCGCGGCTGATAGGCGCCGTTGCCGCCCAGCCAGATGTTTCCATCGGGGCCGACGGTGATGCCGTGGTTGGAGCTGGGCCAGTCGCGGCCCTTGCCCCTGTTTTCGGCACGCCCCCAGGAGCGGATCAGGTTGCCGGCGGGATTGAACTGCAGCACGTCGGGCGCCGCCGTGCAGCAGTCCGCTTCGTTGCGCGTGGCATAGGATTCCTTCTGCTCCAGCGTCTGGGGACGGTGGAAGACCCAGACATTGTCCTGCTTGTCCACGTCCAGGCCGATGGTCATGGCCAGAATCCAGCGATTGGGCAGCGGCTTGGGCCAATAGGGATCGGCCTCGAACCACGGCACCATCACATCGCCGGCAGCTTGCGCCTGCGCAGCGCCCATGCCGTTCTGATGCAGGGCAACCGAACCAAAGCCTGCTGCCAGCAGCGCGGCACCCATCAACAACTTACGCGAAAGCTTCATAAACCCC
>JBBSKJ010000318.1:0-3355 GCA_038256475.1 Micropepsales bacterium
GAAGCGCAAAAGCGGCGAGCCGCGCGGCGCGGGCGGCCCGACCATCCTGGACGTATAGCTAGAGCCGCCGTTTCATTGCTGCACTCAGCAATGCCATTTGCCGCCGATGGATGGGTACATCACGGCCGGTCGGCAGCTTCCTGAGATAAACCGGCACCAGCGCGGCGGGCAGAATCGCGGCCAGCGCCGGGCCGGGCCTTGGCGCGGCGCGCGCGGCGAAAAAATGATCGCGCGCCTTCAGACTCACCTGGCGGATGGTGGCGGCCAGACGCGGATCGTCTTTTTCGAGATGAAAGAACTCTTCCGGGGCGACATGCAGCGCCGAAAGCAGATCGAGTGGCAGATAGAGTTTGTGCCGGCTGTTGTGGAACGCCAGCGCGCGCAACAGGCCTGTCAGGCCATAAGCGCGGGCCGCCTGGGTCGTCAGCGCCGGATCGCCGCCCAGAATCTGCGCCGCCAGCCGCATCACCGCGCCGCCGGTGGCATCGATATAATTCTCCAGCGCGGCGAAATCGGCGAAGCGATCGGCGGAGGAATCAAAGGCCCGGGCGGCGATCAGGGCTTCCAGTTCGGCCAGCGCGACGGTTTTTTGCGCGAACAGGGCGGCAAGCCCCTTGGCCACGTCATGGTTGCGCGGCGTTCCCTTGGCCGCGCCCTCGGCGGTCTCGCGCCACCATTCCAGCCGGATCGCGCCCAGCATCGGTTCGCGCACCGTCTGGGCCACCCGCGCCAGCTCGGCATTGAAGGCATAGAGCGCAAACAGAAAGGGGCGCAGCCCCGCAGGCGCAAACAGGGCCGAAAAATAGCGGTCAGGATCGGCGGCGCGCACCAAAACGGCCAGACGACTGGCCAGGGCAGCATCTATGGGAAGAACGGCATCCATCTAAAATGAAACCGCCCGCTTGCGCGGGCGGTTCCGCAATTTCCGAGAGCCCAACCTCAGTAGAGATGCCCGGCCGCGACCATGGCGAACAGCATCGGCACCGACAAAAGCGTGTTGACGCGGCTGAAGATCATCGCGGTCTTGCCCGCCGCCGCTTTGTCGGCCGGCGCCAGATCGGGATACTTGTTTGCGATATTGAGCGCCTTTTGCTGATTGGGCCAGATCACAAACCAGACGTTGAACCACATGATGGTTCCCAGCCACATGCCGATGCCGATGGCGAGATATTTCGGCACCATCGGCCAGCCTTCCAGGCCATTGCTGAGATCCAGCGTATAGGCTTCCAGCAGATAGCCGTTGCGCAGCGCCAGGATTACGCCCAGCACCATGGTGGCCATCGCGGCCCAGCGAAACCAGAACAGGGCCGCCGGCGCGATAAAGCCGGTAACGCCCTTTTTCAACTCGTCGGGCACTTTGGGCATGGTGGGGATCTGGACGAAATTGAAATACCAGAGCAGGCCGATCCACATCACGCCCGCCGCGACGTGCAGCCAGCGCAGCAGGAAGAGTTCGAACAGCAGCCCGTCAAACCCCTGAGTGGCGGCATAAATAACCACCATGACGGCGGCGAGCGCGAAGCTCGCGATCACCACATTGCGAAGATTTCCGAAAAACGCGGCCATTGGGTCCCCTCCCCGAAGATTCCAGGCGGGAACATTAGCCCAAGCCCCCTCGGATCGCCAGCTTGCGCGCACCATCAGGGAAGGCGGCGCCCTTAGAGGCAGGCGCGCCTAGTCCTTGTCGGCGGGCTGGCTCTTGGAGCGCACTTCGGACAGCGTCGCCTTGATAACCCGCACCTGCACATTGTCAGCGATCTCGATCATGATTTCCGGATCGTCGGCATTGGAGGCCTTGACCACCTTGCCCAGGATGCCGCCCGAGGTCACAACCGTATCGCCGCGGCGCAGGCCATCAACCATGGCGCGCAGCTGCTTGGCGCGCTGGCTTTGCGGACGCCAGAGAAGAAAGTAGAAGATCGCGATCATCGGCAGCGCGAGAGTCAGCGTCTGGAACATCGGATCGTTCGGATTCATATTGCGGGTCTTTTGCTTGGGATGCGGCCGGACTATAGCGGCGCGGCCTTCCTTTGCAACCACGGGAAATCAAGGGGTTAGCATGGCAAACAGCGACAAAAACGCCGCCCTGGGCGAGCCCGCCCTGCTGGCGCGGATTGCCGACGCGCTGGACCGGCTGGCGCCCGCGCCCCTGGGCAGCGCCCTGCCGGATGGCGACGCCTTTGTCTGGGAGCCGGCGCAGGGCGGGCTGGTGGCCGTGCCGCATGTCGCCCATGTCGATCTTTCGCTGCTCAAGGCCATCGAATCGCAGCGCGAAACCTTGCTGGCCAACACCAAACGCTTCGCCGAAGGCCTGCCCGCCAACAATGCCCTGCTGTGGGGCGCGCGCGGCATGGGCAAGAGCTCGCTGGTCAAGGCGGTGCATGAAGAGATCAATCGCGGCCGCAAGGCGAATGACCGGCTGGTGCTGATCGAAATCCACCGCGAGGATATCGATACCCTGCCCTTGCTGCTGCGGACCCTGCGCGTCTCCAAGCGCCGCGTGGTGATGTTTTGCGACGACCTGTCCTTCGACAAGGACGATACCAGCTACAAGTCGCTGAAGGCGGCGCTGGAAGGCGGCATCGAAGGGCGCCCCACCAACACGATCTTCTATGCCACCTCCAACCGGCGACACCTGATGCCGCGCGATCTGGTGGACAATGAGCGCGGCACCGCCATCAATCCGGGTGAGGCGGTGGAAGAAAAAGTGTCGCTGTCAGATCGCTTCGGCCTTTGGCTGGGCTTTCATCACTGCGGCCAGGACGAATATCTGGCAATGATCGAAGGCTATGCCGCTTTCCATCAGCTCAAGATCGCGCCCGAAGAATTGCGCAAGCGCGCCCTGACCTGGGCGATGGGCCGCGGCGGGCGTTCAGGACGCGTCGCCTGGCAGTTCATACAGGACTTGGCGGGGGAATTGGGTCAGAAGCTCGACTAGTTCGATGCCGAAGTGGTGCTCAGATACGAGCGCGGATTGACCGGGGTCGTATTCGAGCGAATTTCGAAGTGTAGCTGCGGGCTGCTGACATCGCCGGTCTGGCCGGAATAGCCGATCACCTGGCCGCGGGCGACGAAGTCGCCTTTGCTCACCACCAGCCGTTCGGCATGGGCATAGGCCGTGGTGTAGCCGCCATTGTGTTTTATCAGCACCAGATTGCCATAGCCTTTGAGTTCGTCACCGGCATAGGTGACGGTGCCGGACGCGCTGGCGTGAACCGGAGCGCCCATGGCGGTGGCGATATTGATGCCGTCATTTTTGCCGCCATTGGCCGTGGTGCCGAAATCGGAAACCACCCGGCCGCTGACCGGCCAGGCGAAGGCCGGCGCGCCGCCGACTGTCGTCAGCGGCTTGGCC
>JBBSKJ010000319.1:0-3339 GCA_038256475.1 Micropepsales bacterium
AGCGCGAACTGATCGGCCCGGACGGGGTGGCCCTGCCCTTGTCCAGCGGCGAATTCCGCCTGCTGTCGGCGCTTTTGGAGCGCCCCAAGATCGCGCTAACCCGCAACCAGCTGCTGGACCTGACCAAGGGGCGCGACGCCGATCTGTTCGACCGCTCGATCGATAACCATGTCAGCCGGCTGCGCAAGAAAATCGAGCCGGACCCCAAGAATCCGCGCTATATTAAGACCGTCTGGGGAGGCGGTTACATCTTCGCGATGGAACCAGAAATGGCCTGAGGGGCCACAAGAAAACTAAGGACTGGATATGCGTTTCAGATTCTGGCCGCGCACCCTGGTGGTGCAGTTGGTGCTGGTGACCGCCGCCGCCGTGGCGATCTCCAATATCGGCGTTGCGATCTATTTCTACAAAAACAGCGAAGCCCAGACCCGCAACTTCAACACCGAGCGGATGATCGACCGCACCGCGGCGGTCGCCGCGACCGTCGGTCAGGTGCCCGGGGAATCCCGCCTGGTGGTGATGCAGAATATGAGCCGGGTGGAATGGCGTTTCCGCGAAGCCAAAGGCTATGTCCCCCGCCCAATGACGGCCGAGGAGGCCGCGCTGGCCAAGCGTCTGGCGGACGCCTTGCCGCAAAATCACCCGCGCAAGAATACCATCGCCGTCCATCTGCGCCAGCCGCTCGCCAGCGTCGCGGCAGAATTGCGTCCCTTCCAGGCGCGCCAGCAGGGCGCCGACACTGAGGTCATCCAGACCATCGTCCCCATCGATGCGCACACAATGATGAGCGGTGTTCGGATGCGGCCGACACCGGTTTGGCCGGTCGAGATCATGATCGCCGCGATCGTCGCGGGGGTATTGGCCTCGGCGGGCGCCGCCTTCATGGCGCGGCGCGTGGTGCGGCCGCTGTCCGAACTCACCACCGCCGCGGCCGCCGTGGCGGTCGGATCGGGCACGCCACATGTCGCCGAACAGGGACCCGATGACGTGCGCAATGCCGCCATTGCCTTCAACGCCATGGCCGAAAAAGTGACCAAGACGCTGGAGAGCCAGCGGCATCTGCTGTCAGCGGTGGGACACGACCTGCGCACCCCCCTGACCGCGATGCGGATCAATCTGGAGTTCGTCGAAGATCGTGAACTGCGCGACGGGTTGGTACGCAATCTCGATGAATTGCAGGCCCTGACCGAACAGGTGCTGGCGGCGGCCAAGGGCGCCGGCGGCGAACAGCGGCGCAGCGTCGACCTTTCGGCGCTGGTGGAAAGCCTCTGCACCGACCTGGACGAAATCGGCGAGCCGGTAATCTGGGCCAACCATTCGCCCGCGCCCATCTCCTGCCGGCCCAACGAGATCAAGCGCGCCGTGCGCAATCTGGTCGAGAACGCGGTTGCCTATGGCCACAAGGCGGATGTGCGGATCGCCAATGCCGGCGACGGTTATGACGTGGTGGTCGAGGATGAAGGCCCCGGCATTCCCGAGACCGATCGGCAGCGGGTGTTCGAACCCTTCGTCCGGCTGGAAAGCTCGCGCAACGAGGCCACGGGCGGCACCGGCCTGGGCCTGACCCTGGTCAAGGCGATCGCGGAAGGCCATGGCGGCGCGGTGATGCTGGAGAGCCGTCCTGGTGGAGGTCTGCGCGCCCGCATGCACCTGCCGCGCACCGCCGCCTAGTTTGCGCTGGCAACAATCCGGGCCACGTGAAACCTGAAACCGCTATTTCCCAATGGGTTTGACTTAAGCCCTCAGGTGGCGTGTGAAGGTGGCATGAGCGATGACCCCCTGTATCGCCGCGAGATTCTGCGGCTGGCGGCGGACGCCAAGGGCGCCGGACGGATAGATGTGCCCGACGCCTCGGGGAGCGCCCACAATCCAGCCTGCGGCGACCGGGTGACGGTGGAGCTGAGGTTGGAGAACGGCCGGATCACAGCCCTCGCCCACCAGACCCAGGCCTGCGTCCTCGCCCAGGCGTCGGCGGCCCTGCTGGCGGATATGGCAGCGGGACAGGACCGGGACGGCCTGGCCCGGCTGGCCACCGGCATCCGGCGGATGCTGGCGGGTGGTCCCGCACCTGCGTCCGGCTACGCCGCCTTTGACGGCGTGGCCGCCCATCCCGGGCGCCATGTCTGTGTGCTGCTGCCGGTCGAGGCGGCGCTCAAGGCATTAGAGACGCCCGAACCTTGAGGGGCGACCGGCGAAGCCGGACAGTCCATAGCGACAGCGTATGGACGGTCCAGTGGACCGATTTGGGCACCCGAACGCTGCGAGCCTTGGCGAGCAGCAGGCGGGCCGCCTTACAAGCTGCCAAACCACACCGCGCCGGGACCAAGCGCTAGGGCCGCGCCGACCAGGCGCGCCTCGCCCGTTCCCAAATCCAGCGCCTGGGCGGGACCGGGCAGATCGAAGCGGATGCTGCCTTCGCCCAGATTGAAAACGCAGACGATTCGTTCGCCCTCCGCTTCACGGACGAAGGCCAATGCGTCGCCCGGCAGCAAGGCCGGCAGCAGGATCAGGGTGCCGGTGCGCAGGGCCGGATACTTTTTGCGCGCCGCAACCAGTTTGCGGGTGTAGGCCAATGGCGAATCCGGATCGCGTTCCTGGCGGGAGACCGCCAGCGCCGCATGCGACGGCCCCAGCGGCAGCCAGGGCGTGCCGCTGGTGAAACCCAGATGGGGCGCGGACGCTTCCCACGGCATGGGGGTGCGGCAGCCGTCCCGCCCCTTGAACAGCGGATAATACAGATCGCCCACCGGGTCTTTGAGCTGGTCGCGCGCAAGCTCCACTTCCGGCAGGCCCAGCTCTTCGCCCTGGTAGAGCAGGATGGTGCCCCGCAGGGCGCAGAGCAGCGCCAGCATGGCCTTGGCCGCATGCGGCCCAAAGCGGCTGGCGGTGCGGATCACGTCATGGTTGGAAAAGGCGATGCAGGGCCAGTGATCCGGAAACTGCGCCAACGTCTCCAAATGGGCGCGGATCGCCGCCGCGTCCGTCGCCAGCAGCAACGCGAAATTGTAGCCGGCATGCAGGCCCTCTTGCGGCGGCAGGTAGCAGCCGGAGCGTTCAAACTCTTCGGAAAATTCGCCGAAGACAAAGCGGTCATCAAACGCATCCACCCGGCGGCGAATGACATCCAGCAGGGCGCGGTTTTCCTCCAGGTTGGAGTCATGGAGATGGCGCTGCATGTTGGCGGCGGCCGACCACTCCGCCGCACCGCGCGCGGCTGCGGGAATTGCCGGATTGTCGGTGAGCTTGGTGTCGTGCAGGAAGGCGTTGGCGACATCCAGGCGGAAGCCGTCCACGCCGCGCTTCAGCCACAGATCGAGCACCCGCAGCGCCGCTTCCCGC
>JBBSKJ010000320.1:0-3335 GCA_038256475.1 Micropepsales bacterium
CCTGGACAAGGTGATCCGCCGCCAGTTCCGCCTGCAGGAAGGTGACGCCTTCAACCGTGTGCTGATCGACCGTTCGCGCACCCGTATCCGCGCTCTGGGTTTCTTCAAGGATGTCACCGTCCAGAACGTGCCCGGTAGTCAGCCGGACCGCACCAACCTGACTGTCAATGTCACCGAACAGTCCACCGGCTCGCTGCAGGTCGGCCTGGGCTATTCCTCGACCACATCGCTTCTGGGTGAAATCAGCTATACCGAACAGAACCTGTTCGGGCGCGGCCAGAACATGCGCCTCAGCCTGCAGGCTTCCTACATTACCAAGTCGGCGCAATTCAGCTTCACCGAGCCTTACTTCATGGACCGTGAGCTGGCCGCCGGTTTCGACCTCTATCAGGTGCAGACCAATTTCGAACAGTCCACCTATCAGAGTGACGTGACGGCCGCTGTGGCCCGCCTGGGCTTTCCGATCTCCGAATATAGCAGCGTGGGCATCAGCTATACCTACAAGATCGAGGAAGTGCGGCCCTTTGCAGGGGCGCCGCTGGACGTCCAGCTGGCGGCGGGTTCGGCCAGCGGCTCCATCGTCGGATTCTCCTATTCCTATAACGACCTGGATGATGTGCGTAAGCCCACCGCCGGCTCAACCTTCTCCTTCTCGCAGAGCTTTGCGGGCTTCGGCGGCAGCCTGAAATACCTTTCCACCGCCAGCACCTTTTCCACCTACAAGGCGCTCTTCGACAGCAGCGTCGTGACCAGCCTGTCGGGGCGCGGCGGCTATATCACCGGCTATGACGGATCGCTGGTGCCGTTCAACGAACGCTTCTTCATGGGCGGCGAGACCTTCCGCGGCTTCTCACTGGCGGGCGTTGGCGCGCGCGACCTTGTCGCGCCCCAGAACAGCGGCGCGCTGGGCGGTACCGTCTATGCCATCGGCAGCCTTGAAGCGCGCATGCCAGGGCTGATCCCGGAAAGCTTTGGCATCAATCTCGGCCTGTTCTCCGATTTCGGCACCATCGGCCACCTGGACAATGTCTTCACCCGCACCTGCACGGGCGCGCAGTATTCGGGCGTGGGCTCCTGTGTGAAGGACAATCTTGCCTTCCGCGCCACCGCCGGTATCAGCGTGCAATGGCGTTCGCCGGTCGGCCCGGTGCAGATCAATATCGGTCTGCCGATCGCCAAGACCGAATATGACAGACCCCAGATTATCCACTTCAGCACTGCCACAGGATACTGACCATGACCAAAATCTTCGCGTTCGCTTTGGCGTGCCTCGCGAGCCTGGCCACTCCGGTCTTCGCGCAGCCGGCGGCACCGCCCACCAAACTCGTGGTGATCGACAAGGTCGCCATCATGCAGGGATCCAAGGTCGGGCAGGATGTCGCCCGCCAGGTCCAGGCCATCGCCAAGCAGGCCCAGACCGATCTGACGGCTCAGGGCCGCGCCATTCAGGAAGAAGAACGCACCGCCGTTCAGCAGACGGCGATCCTTGCGCCGGAAGCCAAGGCCAAGCGCATGGCCGGCATTGAAGCCAAGAAGCGCGCGCTGCAGGCTTCCGCCCAGAAGAAGGACGAGCAGATCAAGGCTGGCTTCTTCCAGGCGCGTCAGCAGATGGAGCAGGCCCTGGGACCGATCCTGCAGGAAGTCGTGAAGGAGGAGGGCGCCAACATCGTGGTCGACAAGCAGGCCATCGTGTTTGCCACCGCCAACAGCTTCGACATCACCCAGAAGGTGATCGACCGGCTGGACCAGAAGCTGCCGACCATTAAAGTCGATCTCAACGCGCCGCCACCGCCGACACAGCCGCAGGCGCCGAGGCAGTAGGCTTCTATATGGCCGATCCCCGTTTTTTCGAAAATCTCGGGCCGTTCACGCTGGCGCAGATTTGCGAAAAGATCGGCTGCGCTATCCCCCCTGGCGCCGATGGGACGCAAGCCATATCGGACATGACTGATCTTGGGAGCGCTTCGTCCGCGCATCTCACTTTTTTCTCCGGCAGCCGCCAGCTTCGCGAAGTCTTCGCCGCATCGGGCGCCGGCGTCTGCCTGATTCCGCTTTCCTCTACCGCGCAGGCGGAGAAACTTGCGCCGTCCAGCATGACGTTGGTGGAAGCGCAATCCGTGCAGGCGGCCTTCGCCGCCGTGGCGCGGATGTTCTATCCGGACTTTTCGCAACCGGTTTGGTCGCAGGCGCAGGCTATTTCGCCGGACGCGCGCCTGGGCAAGGATGTGCTGGTCGCCCCTGGGGTGGTGATCGGCACCGGCGCGGAGATCGGTGACGGCACCCATCTTGCCCCCGGCGTGGTGATCGGTCCGGGGGTCGCCATCGGTCGCAATTGCGAGATCGGCGCCAACGCCACCATCAGCCATGCCTATGTCGGCGACCGCGTGGTAATCCTGCCGGGCGCGCATATTGGCCAGCCGGGATTCGGATTCACCCCGGGGGCGAGCGGCTTCATCAAGATGCCACAGCTGGGCCGCGTCATCATCCAGGATGATTGCGAGATCGGATCAGCCACCACCATCGACCGCGGCGCCCTGGGCGATACCGTGATTGGCGAGGGCAGCAAGATCGATAATCTGGTGCAGATCGCCCACAATTGTCAGATCGGACGGCACTGCATCATCGCGGGCCAGGCCGGGCTGGCCGGCAGCGTGGTGCTGGAGGATGGCGTGATCCTGGCCGGGCAGGTGGGGCTGGGCGATCACACTCGTATCGGCGCCGGCGCCCGCCTGGGCGCGCGGGCCGGTACCGGATCGAGCATCGTGCTGCCGGGCGGCGTGGATTATGGCGGGGCCCCGGCGAAACCTGTAAGAGAATGGGCCCGGGAGATTCACGCCCTGACCAGACTGGCGAAGCGCCGCGCGCAGGACGAAAAATGACCGACGATATTGTGCTGGATGTCGAGCAGATCAAAAAACTGCTGCCACACCGCCCCCCCATGCTGCTGGTGGAAAAGCTCGCCGACATCGTGCCGGGCCAGAGCGCCACGGGTTACAAGGCGGTCAGCATCAACGAACCCTTTTTCATGGGCCATTTCCCCGAACGCGCGGTGATGCCGGGCGTCCTGATCGTGGAAGCCATGGCCCAGACCGCCGGTGCGCTGGTCGTGCACAGCCAGAAAGCCACGGTGAGCAGCGCGGTTTACTTCATGACCATCGAGAAGGCCCGCTTTCGCAAGCCGGTCGGTCCGGGCGACTTGCTGCGCATGCCGGTCCGCCTGGTTCGCAGCCGCGGCCCGGTTTGGAGATTCGAGGGCAAGGCCTATGTCGGCGACACGCTGTGCGCCGAAGCCGAATTCAGCGCCATGATTTCCGACGGCGCGGCCGGCTGATGGC
>JBBSKJ010000321.1:0-3329 GCA_038256475.1 Micropepsales bacterium
CGTTCCTGCGCCGCAACGGCGCGATGGTCGCGCGGCTCGTCGCGGAACCACCAATGCCAAGCCGCAACCCAGATCACGCCGATGAAGCCGAACAGGATAAAGATCGCGCGCCATTCCAGCAGTCCGGCAAGCGCCGCGACGAACAGCGGCGTCAGCCCGCCGGACAGATGCGCGCCGGCGAAGAATATCCCCTGTATGCGCCCACGCTCGGTCAGCGGGATCCAGCGCGAGAAAACACGCGCCACGCAGGGCCATGCCCCCGCCTCGCCTGCCCCGAACAGGAAGCGAATGACCACGAGGGACACGAAATTCCAGGCAAAGGCGGTCGCCACCGTGAAAGCCGACCACCACAGCACGATACGGCCAAGAACGCGGCGCGCGCCGTCGCGATCGGCCCACCAGGCGGTCGGCACCTCGAACAGAGCATAGGCAATGGCAAAGGCGCTGAAGACCCAGCCCATCTGGGCGCGCGACAGTCCCAGTTCCGCGCTGATGTCGGGCGCAAGGACCGCGATGCAGACCCGGTCGAGATAGGTCACCGCGGCCAGCGCCACCGTGAAACCGACGACGCGATGGCGAACACCGAATGTTGTTTGAACCATTGCCCCTCCTGAGACGCGGTCACGCCGCGCTTTGTTCTTTTAGCTCAAGGCCATTTGTTTATCGCAAGGAGAACGGCGTATGCGGGGACTAGTGGTAAATTTCCATGGAGCGGCTTGCCCCGCCCTCGTCACAGGCGGTGAAGGGGACAGCGCAGACCCAGTGCAGGTTATGCTTGGGCTTGGTGTGAACATAGTCGATCACGCCATCGTCGAGTTTCCAGGTGCCGCAATCCGATCCGGGACCGGCGCCGCCATTGGGATATTGCCGTATCTGCCCGGCCGGGCAGCCGCCCGCATTGTAGACGATGCCATCGCCGGACTTGGGCGCGGGCGACGGTTTGCCCGCCCCCGCATCGGCGTTGGCGGCCATGGGAAGGACCACGGCAACAGCCATGAGGATCGTGGAAAGTGACAAAACGGTTCTGCGCATGATCGCTAGGGTGTCCTGGTGGCGCTGCCGGATTCGCGCGCCTCCTGCTGCGGCTTGGGCGGTGGCGCCGGCTTTCTGGCCAGCTCCTCCTTCATTCTTTTCTGAAGATCGGGCATCCAGGGCGGAATGCCATTTTCATCCTCACCCGCATAGCGCTGGCGATAGAGCGTCTTCAGGAAGAAATCCTTGCTGGGCAGATCCACCACCAGAATTTCCATGATACCGACAGCGGCTTCGGAGGTTCCGGGCGGCACCAGTTGGGGCACGCGGGTGTCGACGCCCTTGATCATCGCCAGACGGGTCTCTTCAAAAGCCTGCTTGCGGTCTTCCTCGGCCAGCAGCTTGGGAACGTCCATTCCCTTTTCGGCATCTACCACATAGGCCGATGACAGTTTGAGCCGATAGGCGCTCGATATGCCGTCAAACCTGTTGGTCTTGGCATTGAACATGCCATCGGCATTGCGCCGCAGGGCGTAGTAAAGCGCGACATGATCCTCATGCTCGCGAATGCCCTGCTGTCCGCCATCCTGGGCAAAGGTGTTCTCGGCATAAAGGTCGCGCCAGTTGCGGTAGCCGCCCATCAGGCCGGTGGCGGACTGGCCGTCGGCCGCGATATTGAGCCGGATGCGACCGTTGCTGAAATTCGCGTCGCCAACCTGGTCATAGAACCAGGCGATGCGCGGCACATGCAGGCGGTCCACCCGCTCGGTTTCCAGCACCCCATTGCGAATAGTGGCTTTCAGCCTTGTGTACATCTGCGTCTGCAGGATGCGGTAGGAATAATCGGTCGCCACATTGGCGCGGGCGTCGCGCACGATCTTGTCCGGCGAATAGCCGATTTCGACAATCGCATTGTCGTCATTCATCGGGTCCTTGTTGCCGGTAACCCGGATGACCACGGTGTAAAGGCCGTCATGCATCTTGTCGTTGGCGCGCAGGTGCAGGGTTGCGTTGCCATTGCCGCGCCAGGGTGCGTCACAGCCCCAGGCCCGGTACAGCGCATGGTCAATACCCTGCTCGCCCTCCGCGCTGACGAAATCGGTATCCTTGATCTTGCCGTCCAGGTTGAAGCCGTCGCCGATGCGGCTGGTGACTTCCGGCTGGCCGGGATCTTCGGCGGCGAAGGGATTGACGTAGGTTTCGATCTCTTTCTTGTAGCCGCGATGCGACAAGGCGCGGTCCCAGATGAAGAAGCGGGTCAGGTTGGGGCCGCGCACCTTTTCCAGCCCGGGCGGCGCGGCAATCCAGTCGATCTCCTGCTGGCTGCGCCATTTCTGCTGCGCTACGGCGTGCTTGGTGCGGGTGTCGTCGGCGAAATGGGTGCTGCTGCCGTGGCGGCAGTCGATACCCGGCTCGATTTCGCCTTCGCGCGTAAAGCCCGCCCGTCCGCCATAGCGGTAGGAATATTCATAAGAGCTGACCACAAAGCCCTTGACCCAGGGGGCGGCGCTGGCGGGCTGCGCCGCGCCAAGGACGGCCAGAGAGATGGCGGAAACCAGAAGCCGGTGTTTCAGGATCATGACGTCCTCCCGCTGGCGAACCCGAGTCTGCGCCCGGTGAACGGGCATGCTAGTGCTGTGTGCAGTGCAGCAGCAAGCCGCAAAAGCTACGTAAGGACCGCTTTGAGCCGCTGCGCCACGATCAGGTCTTCCCCCGGCTGCAGCATCCAGACACCCACCACGATGGCATTTTCGGCATCAGGCAATCCCGCCGAGCCGGATTTTCGCCCCGTAGAAGGATTCAATTCGATGGACGGAGAGCCCTCGCGCAGAAGCTGGACAACCTCCAGCGGCGCCTTGCCGATCCTTGCGGAATCATAGCGCAGCAGCAGATGTGGCACGGCATTGGCGATCGGCGGGACGAATATCTCATGGCTGAGGGTCGGAACCCCCTTGAGATGCGCCGCGATCCGTTCGGCGCGCTGGCGGCACTCCGCCCGTATGCCGTCATCGCTTTGCGCCAGTATCCAGTCCACCGCCGCAACCATGCCCACGATCTGTTCCTTGGCCACTTTCAGGCCCCGGCCCACCGTGTCGCTGTTGGGACTGTTGTTCCAGGTCGCGGCTTCGATCAGGTCCTTGCGCCCCAGCAACAACCCGGCATTCTGCGGCCCCCGAAGTCCCTTGCCGCCCGAAAAGGCGACCAGATCGAAACCCATCTGGGTGTAATTCCACAGATTGGAAATCGGCGGCACATCGGCGGCCGCGTCGATGAAGCACGGCACGCCCTTGCGGCGCGCCACGGCGATCCATTGCTGACGGGAGAGCGTACCGTATTCCGCGGCATTGTAGAAAAAG
>JBBSKJ010000322.1:0-3321 GCA_038256475.1 Micropepsales bacterium
ATCGCCGCCGCCAGCCCCGCCGGACCGCCGCCGACGATGACCACGTCATACTCCATGCTTTCGCGGGTTTCGGCCATGAATCGCCTTGTTCTTCGTTTCTTTTCTAACTGGCCTTGCCGTGTCCCGGAAGCCTAGGATACCGGTGATGAACGACACCTTATCCACCTTGAACTGGCTGGTCGAAGCCGGCGCGGATGAAGCAGTGGCGGAGCAGCCGGTGAACCGGCTGACCGCCAAGGCCCAGGTGGCGCCATTGCAGGCGCCGATGGCCCCGCGTCCCGCCCCTGCCCGCGCGCCGGTGCTGGATGATGATGCCATCGCCAGCGCCCAGGCCGCGGCGGCCGCCGCCCGGTCCTTGCCTGAACTCAAAGCCGCGCTCGAAGCCTTTGAAGGCTGCGCCCTCAAGCGCACCGCCACCAACACCGTGTTCGCCGACGGCATCGCGCAGGGGCGCGTCATGCTGATCGGCGAAGCACCGGGCCGCGACGAAGACCGTGTCGGCAAGCCCTTTGTCGGCCGCGCCGGGCAATTGCTGGACAAGATGCTGGCCAGCATCGCGCTGGACCGCAAGACCAACGCCTATATCACCAATGTCATCAACTGGCGGCCGCCCGACAACCGCGATCCCACGCCGGAGGAAGCCGCTGCCTGCCTGCCCTTCCTGCGCCGCCATATCGAACTGGCGCAGCCGGGGCTCATCATCCTGTTGGGCGCGGTGGCGGCGCGGCATGTGGTGGGCATCACCGACGGCATTATGAAATTGCGCGGACGCTGGCTGGAATATCGCGTCGGCGATGTGATGGTGCCGCTGATGCCGACCCTGCATCCCGCCTATCTGCTGCGCCAGCCGGCGCACAAGAAACTTGCCTGGCGCGACCTTCAGGCCGTGCGGGACAGAATGAAAACATTGGACCTGCCGGTGCGGGTTGCCGGAACCGGCGACGCGGGCTAAGCAGGATTTTTCGCTGCTTCGAAAGGTTGTTCTATCCGCATGCGCGCTGCCGTTGCATTGCTGTTCTGTGCCGCGCTGAGCGCGAGCGCCGCCGCGCAGCCCGCCGTGCCGGTCTCGCCGGCGCGCGTCGATCCGCCCGCCGCCAGCGCAGCCTTGTCGGTGTCGCCGCAAATCCTGTCGGCAGCGGATGTGGCGCTGTACCGCCAGATCATGACCGCTGCGCGCGCCGGTGAACTGACCAAGGCCCGGCGTCTGCAGACCCAGGTCAGCGATCCGGTACTGCAGGGCTATGGCGAGGCCATCGCCTATCTCGCGCTTCCCCGGACCAATGTGAAAGTCACGACGGCAGTGGCGTGGCTGGAACTGTATCGCGATACCGCGATCGCCGATCGCATCTATCGCCTGGCGGTGGCCAATTCCACCCGGACCGTCCGGCGGGGAAAAAAGCGTATCAAGGTCGCGGTCGTGACCAATATCCCCGCGCCGCGCGGCGTCGGGAGCCGCACCGGCGGTTATGAAGACCTTGAACTGACCGAACCCACACCATCCTCCGAGGCCGGGCGCGCGGTGATGCCCGCCATCTTTACCGCCATACGCGCGGGCAATCCGGACGAAGCCCTGGCGCTGCTGGAAAGCGTGCGCGCCACCGCCACGCCGGTCGACATCGCCATCCTGTCTCACCGCGTTGCCGCTTCCTATCGCGCCGAGGGGCGCGATGCCGATGCCTATCGCATCGCCACTTCGGTCTCGGATCCCGGCGTGCCGCAACTGATGTGGGATGCGGGTTTCGCCGCCTATCGCATGAGCCGCTGGGCCGATGCCGTTGCCATTCTGGAAAAGCTCGCCGAAACGCCGGCGGCGCAGAACAGTTTGCGGGCCCAGGCCGCTTTCTGGGCAGCGCGCGCCCATATGCAGTCCGGCGACGCGCTGAAGGTCGTCACCCTGCTGAATTTCGCCGCCGGCAAGCAGCCCAGCTTCTACGGCCTGATCGCCGAACGCACTTTGGGCATCGATACCCAGACGGGGTTTGCCGATGCCATCCTGAACGAAGGCGACTTCCGCGACCTGATGGCGGTGCCCGCGGCGCGGCGCGCGGTGGCGCTGTGGCAGATCGGGGAAAACGAGTTTGTAGGGCCTGAACTCAACCGCGCCTTTGTCGATAATAACGAACGGCTGGATCCCGCCATGGCGGCGCTGGCGCGCGGCATTGGCGTACCCAATGTCGAGCTGCGCGCCTCGGAGAAAAGCGCCGCGCGCGGGTTGTTGCTGACCGGTCTGTTCCCGGTGCCGCCTTACAGTCCCGATGGCGGCTACCGGATCGATTCCTCGCTGGTTCTGGCTTTCGCCCGCATCGAAAGCCGCTTTCAGGTATCCGCCACCTCGCCGGTCGGCGCGCGCGGGTTGATGCAGATCATGCCGGCCACGGCCAGGCAGCTGGGCGTAACGAATCCCGAAACCCTCAACAATCCCAGCACCGCGCTGGCGGCGGGTCAGAAATACATCGAAATGCTTCTGAACCGGCTGGATGGCAGCCTGCTGGAGCTCGGCGGCGCTTACAATGCCGGGCCCGGGTCGGTGAGCCGCTGGCGCACCACCAAACCCGGCGGCAACGATCCGCTGCTGTTCGTGGAAAGCATTCCGGTGGCCGAAACGCGTTCCTATGTGCGGCGACTGATGGCCTATCACTGGCTCTATCGCCGCCGCTTCGGCCAGGAAGCCAAAAGCCTGGACGAGACCGCGCGCGGCCAATGGCCGATCTACCGCCCTGCGCAGAGCGTGGCCGCGGCGCCGGTCAATGCCTACGGTCTCAGGCTCAGTTCAGAGCAGTAGTCACAGCTTGGCGACGACGCGGCTCGGTACGCGCAAGGCGTGCAGCAGCGTCAGGGTGAAACCTCGCAGCCTGTTTTTGGGCGCGCGCGGCACATTGACGGCGCGAGCGCGCAAACGGATCAGACGACCGCGCCCGATACGGCGGACAATGTCAGCATCCTCCATCTGGGCCAGCGGGCGATAGCCGCCAATTTTCTGGTATAGCCTTTTGGAGATCAGCAGGCCCTGATCGCCCAGCGGCAGCGCGAGTACAGCGGTACGCAGCGCCGCCTTGGCTTCGGCGCGGCGGGCCTCGCCGCCAAAATCCTCCAGCGCGAAGCGGAACACCGCCGCGCGCGGACGTTCCATTACTGCCTGGTCGATGAAGGACTCCGCCTCGACCTCCCAGCCCGGCTCCAGCGCGGTTTCCGGATGCAGGAACAGCAGCCAGTCGCTTTTCGCGACGGCGGCGCCGTCCCTCATCTGGAGGCTGCGCCCCTTGCCGGACTGGACCAGATGCGCGCCGGCGGCATCCACGACCGTCAGGGTGCCGTCGGTAG
>JBBSKJ010000323.1:0-3316 GCA_038256475.1 Micropepsales bacterium
CCGGTCTGCATCCAGACCAGATCGGCCAGTTCGCGCTGGGCCTGCGGCGCGGCAGGGTTGAATTTGACCGCCTTGCGCCACGCTTCTTGCGCTTCCGCGAAGCGGCCCTGCCTGTTCAGGATGCGCCCCAGCAGCGAGGCGGAATGAATATCGTCCAGCCCGAGCGCGATGGCGCGGCGGGTGGCGGCTTCGGCTTCTTGTTCGTCGCCCAGCTTGAAGCTGATCGAGGCCAGCGCGAAACGGGCCGCCCCGTCATCCGGCGCCAGGCGCACCGCTTGGCGCAGTTCCTGGGCGCAGCCGGGAAAATCCCCCAGCTGATGCAGGATGAAGCCCATCAGGCTGCGCACCGCCGCGCCGTCCAGACCCTGCGCCATCGCGCCCGCCAGCACGGCACGCGCTTCGGCTGCGCGGCCACGCTCCAGCAGGGCACGCGCCTGATTCAGGCTATCTGCGGACGGCATGGGCATAGCCTCATGCCGCGAGGGATCGCTTGTCAATCACGCCCGCATCAGCGGTGTGCGCGTCCGATCGCGCCGTGCCGCGATGGATTTTCAGATTTTGAAGAGCCCACGGCATGGCCATGCCGTGGGCTTTTTCAAAAAAAGGCTTAGGGCATGTCGGCGCTGGCCACCTGCTGGCGCACGCTCATCAGGTTGGCGCGGATGGCCCGGTGCGGGCTGGACTCGATCTCGGCCCAGATTTTCGACGTGGCCTTGCCGACCGCCTGATCCACGCAGCGGCGCATCAGGATTTTGCGGACGGACGGTGAGGCGTCGTTGGTTTTGAGGCAGACTTCGTGCGCCGCAGCCTGCAGGCGGTCGGCCAGGATGGCGGCGTCCTGCGACTTGGACAGGTTGAGATCGCCATAGGTGACATCGATGGAGGCGACGTCGACCGGCGCGACCTCCGCGGCCTGGGCAGTGGTGACGGCAAGGATGAGAAGGGCGGTGGTGGAGAGGGTACGAAGCATGGGGAAACTCCTTTACTCACGAGGTTAAGGCGTTTTTCCCTGAGCTTTTGCGGCACGTACCGGAAAACCGGTGGCCTATTGCAACGCAACATCACGTTGCGCCTGAATCTGTTGATCGTCAATCATTTCTGCTGCGTTGCAGCGCGACACTTTGGGCCCATTTATTCAGCAGAAAACAGGGCGCTCTTCCCGGCATGACGCTTGAGCCGGGCGGCATTGCCCGCCACGATTGCATCTGCCCGTTTCAAGAGCATGCATGATCGTCAGGCCTGCGCACGCGCTGACCAATCGCATGACCCTCACGCAGAAAAGCACACGCGCGATGCGCCCGCGCGAAACCATCCTGCGGCTGCCGCCGCTGCATCGGCGGGCGACCGGGCTGCCGAAATAGGGAACTTTTTCTTGCCCTCTCCCGTTACCGCCCAATATCGGGGCAGTTTCGCCCATTATTCGCGGAGACATTCATGAAACCGATCATGATCCTGGGCGTGGTGTTGATTGTCGCCGGCATCGCCGGGCTTCTCCTTGGCAATATCAGCTGGACCGAGACCGAGCCGCTGGTGAAAGCCGGGCCGCTGGAGATCAACACCCGGGAGACCCACTCCGTCTGGATTCCCACCGCGGCGGCCATCGCCGCCGTGCTGGCCGGGCTGGGCCTGGTGTTCGCGGGCCGCCGCGCTTCTTGAATTGCGCCGCCCCCGCTGCACCCACTTCGTGCTGCATCCGCGAAGAGCGCTGTGGTCCGGGAGCGACCGGCGACGCGAGCATGGCGAGCGCCCGCGCGCCTTGCGCGCAATTGTTAAATAGGGCGCTCCGCGCCCGTCCGGCGCGACCAATCCGATAAGTCGCGTTGCGAGCGGTCCCGGTTCCCGCCTATCATCCGCCCATAAAACCAAGGGAGAGGATGATCATGCATTCCGTTGCCAAGTTGCTTTTGGGCGCGGCCGTGGCTGCCGGTGTCGGCGCCGCAGGCTTCGCCGCCATCGCCCAGTCCGACCCCAAGATCGGCGTCCTTGCCACGGACCCCGAAGGTCCGCTGCCCGATCCCAAGCGGGTCGGCGTCGTGCTGCCCAAGGATATCAAATGCACCGGCGCGGTCGGCAAGCAGGAGACCTGCTATCTGTATGGCGATCCGAGCAAGCCCGGCCCCTATACCGTGTTGTACAAATGGTATCCCGGCAATTTCTCCAAGCCGCATTATCACAACAATGAACGCTGGGCCTATGTGATCTCCGGCATCTGGTGGACCTCGTCCAGCAGCGTCTATGACGAACGCACCACCTATCCGGTGCGCGCCGGTACGGTCGCCATCGACCGCGAGAACGGCATCCATTGGGACGGGTCGCGCAAGGGCGACAAGGAGCCCGCCGTTCTGATCCTGTCGGGCATGGGCCCGAACATCACCTATAGCGTGGACGAAAACGGCAAGCCGATCGGTAAGCCGCGCTAAAAGGCCTTAAGGGAATACGCGCCGCCCGGTGACGCCGGGCGGCGCGCGTGTGTAATGGGGTTGGGGACCATGACCAAAGACAAGCCGCCGCGCCGGAAATTCCAGCCGATCTACCTGTTTCTGGTAGTGCCCTATATCGCGCTGCTCTGGGTGCCGTTCTACAACCGCATCGAGCCGACCCTGTTCGGCATCCCCTTCTTCTACTGGTTTCAGATGTGCTGGATCGTGCTGGGCGCGCTCTGCATCCTGCCGGTCTATCTGTTCCAGGAAAGCCGCCGCAAATGAGCATGGAGCCCAATGCCGTCACCCTGACGGTTTTCCTTGGCCTGTTCGCGCTGGTCACCGGCCTTGGCTTTGTCGCGTCGCGCTGGCGCGCCGGCGACCTTACGCAATTGCATGAATGGGGCCTGGGTGGACGGCGCTTCGGCACCTGGGTGACCTGGTTCCTGCTCGGCGGCGATCTTTATACCGCCTATACCTTCATCGCCGTGCCCGCCTTGATGTTCGGCGCGGGCGCGCCCGGCTTCTTTGCCGTGCCCTACACCATCCTGATGTATCCGCTGCTGTTCGTCGCCTTCCCGCGTTTGTGGTCGGTGGCGCGCACGCATGGCTATGTCACGGCGGCCGATTTTGTGCGCGGCCGCTTCGGCAGCCGCCATCTGGCCCTTGCCGTTGCCGTCACCGGCATCGTCGCCACCATGCCTTACATCGCGCTGCAGCTGGTGGGCATGCAGGTGGTGCTGGCGGCGCTGGGCATCAATTTCTCGCTGAACCTGCCGGGCTTTGGCCCGGTGGACATGCCGCTGTTGATCGCCTTCACCATCCTGGCCTTCTACACTTACTCCAGCGGCTTGCGGGCGCCGGCGCTGATCGCGGTGGTCAAGGACCTGCTGGTC
>JBBSKJ010000324.1:0-3266 GCA_038256475.1 Micropepsales bacterium
ATCGTCCTTGCGCACCGTATAGGGCACCGGCCTGAACCATTTGCCCGAATAGTTGGCCGGATGGCCGTGGGTCAGATGCCCGCCCGCCGCCAGGTCAAGGCCCATGAACGTGTCGCCGGGCTGCAGCAGGGCATAGAACACCGCCTGGTTGGCGTTGGCGCCGGAATGGGGCTGCACATTGGCGAAGCTGCAATCGAACAGTTTGCAGGCACGCTCGATGGCGAGCAGCTCGGTAACGTCGACATATTCGCAGCCGCCGTAATAGCGCTTGCCGGGATAGCCTTCGGCATACTTGTTGGTCAGCACCGAGCCCTGGGCTTCCAGCACCGCCTTGGAGACGATGTTTTCGGAGGCGATCAGCTCGATCTTGTCCCGCTGGCGGTTCAGTTCGTCCTGGATGCTGGAGAAAACGGCCGAATCAGCACTCTGCAAATCGCTGGTGAAAAAGCCGGGATTACGGTCCGGGGGATTGGCGGCAGCCGACATGCGAAAGGCCTCTTTGCAATTTTGAGCTTGCAGGGGCCGCTTCTAGCGCCCCCGCGCAGGAATGGCGGATTTACCCCTTCCCCGGCACCAAATCTAGCGTTTCCGGCCCGAAACTAAGACCTTCCTGCAAGGCCCCGTAAATCCTGAGCTTTCCGCTATTGCCGCCATTCCCCTAAGGTGCCGGGCGGGCGGGCTCGCAGCCGCAATTACGCCGCGATCCTTCCCGACAACCGAACCGAGACATCAAACGGCAGGACCATGGGCAAGGAAAGCGAGGAGGACCTCCTCAAGCTGGTGACAGAGATCGTCGCGGCCTATGTCGCCAAGAATCCGGTGGCGGCCAGTGAACTGCCGGGCATCATCAAGAATGTCCATGCCACCCTGGGCGGCCTCTCCACCCGTGCGCCTGAAGGCGGTACTGCGCCCCGCCCGCCCGCCGTGCCGGTGAAGAAATCGGTAACACCCGATCACATTATCTGCCTGGAAGACGGCAAGAAGCTGAAGATGCTCAAGCGATACTTGCGCTCGCGCTACAAGATGTCGCCCGACGACTATCGCGCCCGCTGGAACCTGCCGCCAGACTATCCGATGGTGGCGCCCAATTATGCCGCGCGGCGCAGCGAGTTCGCCAAGAAGATCGGATTGGGCAAGGGCAGCACGACCAAGGCCAAGCGTCGCAAAGCTTAAGCGCGCAGCAGCGGCGGCAACACATCCGCCGTCCAGTTCTTCGCGCGCTCATAGGCATGGGCCAGTTTCAGGCAGTCCATCTCATGATGAATGGGCGCGATGATCTGCAATCCCATCGCCTGCCCGTTATCGCCAAAGCCCGCCGGAACCGCCAGTGAAGGGCAGCCCGTCAGGCTGATCAGGCAAACCGCCTTCATCCATTCATGATAGGTCCGCATCGTCTGGCCGGCGACCTGGTGCGGCCAGTCTTCGGCAATGTCGAAGGCAAAGACCTGAGCGGTCGGCATCACCAGGAAATCATGATCGCGGAACAGATGCTGGACGGCGTTCGACCAGCGCGTGCGCGCCGCCGACGCATTGGCGACGTCGAAGGCCGACAGCTTCATGCTCTCCTCCACCTCCCAGATCGCTTCTGGCTTGAGCAGCGCGCGGCGGGCCGGATTGTTGTAGTGGATCTGGAAATTCGGGCCCTGCTGCCATTGCCGTATCTTGATGAAGGCCTTCCAGGCTGGTTCCGGCGCTGCCTCGGGCATGACCGCTTCGACGCGCGCGCCCAGGCTTTCAAACGTCTTGAGGGCGCGCTGGCAAACCTCCAGCACGCCAGGCTCGTAAGGTGCCCAGCCGTTCAGATCACCGAGCCAGCCGATCCGCGCTCCTTTGAAATCACCGTCCAGACTTTCAAGAAAACGCGCGCCCGAGCCCGGCAGGGATTGGGGCGCGCGCGCGTCATGCCCGGCCATCACCGACAGCAGCAAGGCAAGGTCCGCGGCGCTGCGTGCCATCGGGCCCGTCACGCTGATGCTGGGGGACCAGACATCCTCCCCCGCCATCGGCACCAGGCCGGCGCTGGTGCGAAAGCCCAGCACATTGTTCCACCCCGCGGGATTGCGCAGGCTGCCGCCGTAATCGGTGCCATCGGCCAGCGGCAACATGCGCAGCGCCAGCGCGACCGCCGCGCCGCCGCTGCTGCCGCCCGCGGACTTGTTCAGATCATAGGCGTTTCGGGTGGCGCCATAGACCGGATTGACGGTGTGCGAGCCCAGGGCGAATTCCGGCGTATTGGTCTTGCCGACAAAGATCGCGCCCGCGGCGCGCATGCGTTCTACCGGAAGAGAGTCCTGGCCCGGCACGAAATCGCGGAAGATCGGTGAGCCATAGGTCATGGCCATGCCCTTGACCGCCAGGATATCCTTCACCGCATGCGGCAGGCCGTGCAGCGGGCCTATGATCTCACCGCGCGCGACCTGCAAATCGCGCGCATGCGCCTGGGCCATAAGATCGCCGCGTTCCTGCAACGCCACGATGGCGTTGACCTGGGGATTGCAGCGCTCGATGTGATCCAGCGTTGCCGTCATGACTTCGGCGCAGGACAGCTTGCGCGACGCGATAGCCGCCGCCAGGGCGCGGGCATTCATCATCACAATGTCAGACGGTGGGCTCATTTTTTCCTGAGAACATATTCCAGCTTGTTGCGGGCGGCTTGCGTCATCACCGCTTGCGAGGCACTGGCGGGGCACACCACACTGACTTCGACGCCGCTGGCCGGGTCAATCGCCGTCACTTTGACGGAATTTCCGAGCGCTACGAATTCCACGTAGATCTCTTTGCCCGCCACCTAAGCGGCGCGAACGATCTTGTGCGCGTCCCACACCAGCACCAGCGACCGGACCAGCGCATCCATCATGGCGTCGGTATGGGCGGGCGACGGGGTGAAGCGCAGCCGTTCGGTGCCACGCGGCACGGTGGGATAGTTGATCGGCTGGACATAGACGCCGTGCTCTTTCAGCAGCGAGTCCGACACGGCCTTGCACAGCGCCGCATCACCGATCATCAGCGGCACGATATGGCTGGGGCTCTCCATCAGCGGCAGGCGGGCGGCAGCGAATTTCTGTTTCAGGGTGGCGGCGCGTTCGGCCAGCGCCTCGCGCTCCACATTGCTTGACTTCAGGTGACGGATCGAGGCCAGCGTGCCCGCCGCGATGGCCGGGGCCAGCGAGGTGGTGAAAATAAACCCGGGCGCGAAGCTGCGGATGCAGTCCACCAGTTCGGCGCTGGCGGCGATATAGCCGCCCATCACGCCAAACGCCTTGGCC
>JBBSKJ010000325.1:0-3255 GCA_038256475.1 Micropepsales bacterium
GCTTCGACCGCGCCGGCAAGGTGACCGGGTCCGGCCTGGGCCTGGCCATCGCCATGGAGCTGGCGCGGCGGATGGGCGGGGCAATGCGGCTGGCCAGCCAGGCCGGCGACAGCGCCATCATGGAAGTGATGTTGCCCCGGCTATGAGCGGCATTTACCTCTTGTTAACCACAGTTAACGAAGCTCTTGCGGCGCCAAAAGGCGTTCGGCCCCAGGGCCGTCGGAAGGGGAATTGCATGCTTCGGGGCTCGGCACGGATTGGCGCTTTTGCGCTGGCGGCGGTGCTCATGCTTGGGACGCCCGTCATGGCGCAGGGGCCCGGTCCGGTCTCCTATCAGATCGTCAGCCAGGGTCCCGACGGCATGGAGTTGCGCTTCCGCGGCATGCCGCTGCGCGCGGTGCGGGCCGATGACAGCCAGAATGCGCTGTCGCTGGATTTCCACACACCGGTCGATGCCGCGGTGTTCGAGCGCCTGCCTGGCGAGATGCCGCAATGGATCTCGATGGCCTATGCCAGTTTCGACAATGGCGTGATCCGTTCGCCCCGCCCCGTCACCTTCCTGACGCGCGCCGAGCAGGATGGTTTCTCGCTGCGCATCGTGGCGCGCCCGCCCAATCCTGGCCCGCCGCCGATGGCGCAGAACATGCCGCCCCCGCCCCAGATGCGCGGCGGCGAATATTCGCAGCAGCAGGTGTATCCGCCGCCGCCCCAGCCCTATGTGCCGCCACAGGCCGCGTACCAGCCTTTCCACACCTATGCCGAATACACCGCGCTTCGTAACTATCAGGCGCAGGAGCTGGCGGTGCGCCGCGGCGATCCGGTATGGCTGATGGCCTATGGCCGCGCCGCCATGCAGAGCGATTCCGGCATCGGCACCCACACCGAGGCCAACTGGTACAATGGTGGGGACCTGGTGATCTCCGCCAATGTCGATGGCAAGTTCAGTTTCGCCAACGGCATCGCGGTGGTCGGCAAGGTCACCTACACCAACCTGCAAGGCAAGAATGTCCGCCTGTCCGACGGCACCATCGCCGGCACACTCAACCAGGAGCTGGTGAGCGGCCAGGGCGGCCTGGCGCTGGAGCTGGGCCGTGACAGCGAGTTGCGGCTGGAAGCGGTGCAGGGCAACGACCTGACCGGCGGCAAAGTCAGCCTTTATTCCGGCGGCCCCAACGGCTTTGGCTATGTCAAGCTGGACTGGCATACGCCCTATCTCGACACGCCGACGGCGGTCGCCTGGGGCGCCAATATCGACAAGGCTGCGCTGGGCTATAGCCAGCTTCTGGCCTATGGCGTGTGGGCCAGCCTCAATGGCAGCTACACCCGCTATGGCGTGCTGGGCGACGAAGACGTGGCGCGCACCGCCGGTTGGGACGGCAATCTGCGCTGGAACACGGATGTCTGGAACGGGTTGATGGCGGGCCTCTCCTATGACGGCCATGCCGAATACCGCATCGGCTTTGACACCCGGGCCGGCGCCGCGCCCACGCCCTATGTCCCGCTGGGCATCCGCAACATCGAGAACCACGCCTTCACCGCCACCCTTTCCAGCACGGTGTTCGGGGGAGGACTGTGGTTCAGCGCCTATGGCGGCTACATCACCGACCGCTATGCCGGTGACGGTGTCCTGGCGGGCCTGGACCTGCATTACACCCCCGCGCCGGGTGTCGATCTGGCGCTGGGTATCCGCCATTCGGAAGTCTCCTGGGTGCAGGGCCAGACCGGAAAACAGACCACCGCCGGCCTCAACCTGACTTTGGGGATGGGCGCCCCGCCCCAGCCGAGCTGGCTTTCCAACCAGTTGTGAAGCGCGCGCTGCTGCGTTTAACCTGACTTTCGCATTTGCGAAGGCGGGGATTTCCATGAAGACGGGCTGGATTGTGGGCGGCGTATTGGCCGCCGCGCTGGTTGTGGGCGGCGGCTATCTTTTGACACGGGGCCCGGCCGCCGGAGCCACCGTTACCCTGTTCCAGTGGGAAGACTATGTGCAGCCGCCATTCCTGGCGAGCTATGAGGCGCGCTACGGCGAAAAGCCGGCCACCATGATCTTCGCCGACGAGGATGAAGCCTTCGCCAAGATGCGCGCCGGCTTCAAGCCCGATGTGATGGGCCCCTGCTATTACGAATTTCCCCGCTGGCGCGAAGCCGGGCTGCTGAAGCCCATCGACACCGCGAAGCTGAAGAACTGGAACAGGATCTCGCCCACCTTGCGCAATCTGCCGGGCATCTCGGCGGGGCCGGGCAAGGTGTGGTTCGTGCCGCATTACTGGGGCAACACCTCGCTGACCATCCGCACCGATCTGGCGCCGGAATATGCCAAGTCGCAGAGCTGGGACATCCTGTTCGATCCCAAATACAAGGGCCGGGTGTCGGTGATGGACGGGGTGGACGACACCGTGCCCTTCATCGCCCGGATGATCGGCGTCAACGCCTATGAGATGAGCGACGCGGACTGGACCCGCGTTCAGGGGAAGTTGCGCGAACTGGTCGGCCAGCTTCGCTTTGTGTCATCGGACGCCACCGCGCTGGCGCAGGGACTGGCCTCGGGGGAGCTGGTGGCCGCCATGAGCTGGCGCAACACCTTCGCCGCCCTGAACCGGGAGAAAAAGCCGGTGGCGTATCTGACGCCCCCTGGCGGCATCTTCACCTATGTCTGCGGGCTGGTGATGCACAAGGATACCAAGAGCGAAGAAAAGGCGCTGGCGCTGATCGATGCCGGGCTGGAGGACGCCGCCGCCGTTCATGCCATCACCCAGATCGGCGACGGACCGGCCAATGTGGAGGCGACCGCCAAGGTACCGGATTCCGTATTCCAGAGCCTGGGCGTGCAGCGCGACCTGGAAGCCTTCCTCAAGAGCGGCATCTTCCAGCGCCGACTCGCGAACAAGGACAGGCTGATCAGCGCCTGGACGGATATCAAGAGCGGGGTTCAATGACCACCATGGCCTTCGCCAAACGCATCGAACGCGACGAGGACAGAGTGCGGTTTGAGGGGACGCTTAAGAAATTGACGAAGGCGAAGCCAGCCACCAAGGGGAAATAGTCATGCTGACAGGCCAACTCGCCCTGATTGCTGCCGCACTATTCAGCGGCGCCGCCGTGTATATCAACTTCGCGGAGCAGCCCGCGCGGTTAGGGCTGAGCGATCAATCCCTGCTTGATGAATGGAAGCCTTCATACAAACGTGGGTTTATGATGCAGTCGACTTTGGCTGTTGTTGGCTTCTTATTGGGTGCTGCGGCGTGGTGGCAGTCA
>JBBSKJ010000326.1:0-3254 GCA_038256475.1 Micropepsales bacterium
GGCCACCACCGGGCTGGTGCAGATTGCATCCACCCCATAGCGCGCCACCCAGGCGGCGCTGCGCTCGGTCAGGGTGCCGAACTGATGACCCAGCTTGGCTTTGAGCGGCGGCAGCTTGCCGCTGGCGCAGGCGCCCGCGCCGGGTTGCCATTGTTGCGCCTCAGCGGCAGGAATGCTGCCGGCTGCCACGGCGGCGGCGCTGGCGCCGGTGACGGAAAAGAACTTTCTGCGGTCCATGAACATCTCCCTTTTGTTATTGTGAAGCTGGCATTATTGCGAAACCGGCTGCAGGCCGGCCTTGAGGTTGGCTTCGCGCCCTTTTGGTCCACGAAGGTCGTCCAGCATTGCCGCCGCGTCCATTGCGTTTTGCGCATTGGTCGCGATAGCGGCGGCATAGATGGTGGTCATTTGGAGCGGATCCGGCAGCGGCCACACCGTCACCCCCGGATTGGGCAGCATCTCACTGACAAGCGTGACGCCATACTGGGCGCTGCCATCCGCCACCGCCGCGGCGACTCCGGTGCCGTTCTTCGCCAGGATCGCCTTGGCGCGGACGGCCTCGCCAATTCCCAGCTTGTCGGCCTGGGACAGGAAGAAGACGCCGGTGATCCCGCCCGAGGCGGGGTCCACATAAGAGATATTCCTTGCCGCCAGCAGGGTCGCTTTGACGGCCGCCGCATCGGCGATAGCGGGCTTGGGCGCCCCCTTGCGCGCGCCGATGCCGGCCACCATCCGGGCCAGATGGCTGTGCCGGGCTGACACTTTCTTCTGCCGGGTCAGATTGTCCACCACGGTGGTGGTGGCGATGACCAGATCGAAAGCCTCGCCGGCTTCCATGCGTTTCTGCACCCCGCCGGCGGTATCGCTCACCACATCGACCTTGCTGCCGGTGCGGGCGGCGAACTGGTCCGCCATCTGGCGCACCGGCATGGACATGCCCGCGCCGGTGAGGATTTTCAGGTCCTTGGCGCCAGCGGACAAGCAGCCGGCCAACAGGACCAGCGTCGCCGGAAACAGGATGCGGTACATGCGCGGGCCCCCGCCGCTTATGTCTTGTTGCGCGCGGCGCGCATGCGTTTTATCAGAGATAAAAGGGTGCGCAAAGCGAAGGGGATGTCGATGAGAATGGGGGCTTTCGCAGGCGCAGCAATCGCGCTGACCTTCCTTTCCGGAGTGGGGCTTTGCGGCACGGCGCAGGCGACGCCGGAATGGAATGTGATCCTGCTGGAAAAGGTGGTGGACCGTACCCCGGACCAGACCTGGGCCCGGATCGGGCCTTACTGCGCCATCGCCACCTGGCTCAAGGTCACCTGCCAGATCACCTCGGGCAACCAGCTCAGCGTCGGCACCAATCGCCGTCTTAATGGCAAGACCGACGAGATCATCGTGGCGCAGACGCCTTATTCCTATACCTATGGGCAGCAGGCGTCGGACATTCAGGCGGCTTCGCCGATCTTCTATCATGGCACCCTGGCGGTGGAGCCGCTGGACCGGGGTCGCAAGACCAAGATCGTCTATACGCTGTTGTACGACCAGGCGCCGCTGGGCACGGCGGAGGCCAAGATTGCCAACCGCGAACAGCGCAGCAAGCGTTTCAGCGAAGCCCTCGACAATATGAAAGCCATGGCGGAAGCCCCGTAAGAGAAGAACACAATGATGGATATTTTACAGCTCGTCCCGTTGCGCCCCGAGGTTCAGAAAGAACTGGCGGCGCGCTACCGCCTGCACGGCAAGGAAGACTTTGACAAGGTGGCCGGCATCGTGCGCGGCTGCGTCACCAACGGCCATTCCGGTCCGCCGCCGGAAATGATCGACCGCATGCCCAAGCTGGAGATCATTGCCTCGGCCAGTGTCGGCTATGACGGCATCCCGGTGGAGTATGCCCGCACCAAGGGCATTCCCGTCACCAACACACCCGACGTGCTGAATGACGATGTCGCGGACCTGGCCATCGGGCTGATGATCATGACGGCGCGGCGGCTGGTGGCATCGGACAGCTATGTGCGCGCCGGACGCTGGAGCAAGGAAGGCGACTATCCCCTGGCGCAGAAGGCCAGCGGCAAGCGCGTCGGCATTCTGGGCATGGGCCGGATCGGCAAGGAAATCGGCAAGCGCGCCGAGGCGATGAACAATACGGTCGCCTATCACAGCCGCAATCCCGTAAAGGACGTGAACTGGAAGCACTATCCCGATCTGGTGGAGCTGGCCAAAAACAGCGACTTCCTGATTGTGATCATTCCTTCCACGCCCCAGACCCAGAAGATTGTCAGCAAGGCGGTGATCGAGGCGCTGGGTCCCAGCGGGATTCTGGTCAATGTCGCGCGCGGCGCGGTGGTGGACGAGGATGCACTGGTCGACGCTTTAAAAAGCGGCAAGCTGGGCGGCGCGGGACTGGATGTGTTCGTCAATGAGCCGACGGTGCCGGAAGCACTGTACGCGATGGACCAGGTGGTGCTGCAACCCCATGTCGGCAGCGCCACCAATGAGACCCGCCGCGCCATGAGCCAGCTTGTGCTGGACAATCTCGACGCGCATTTTGCGGGAAAACCGCTTCTTACAGAAATAAAATAGTCTCACCATGGCCGGGCTTGACCCGGCCATCCAACTTTTAAATTGCGCTTCGCGCACTGGATGGGCGGCTCAAGGCCGCCCATGGTGAAGTGAGGTTAGTGCACCAGCGCCGTGACAGCGTAGAGAAATCCCGCGCCGGCCAAAGTCGCGATGGTGGTCGAAAGGCGCGGCCGGGCGCGATGGCTTTCGGGCAACAACCCGCTGGCGCCGATATGCAGGAAGAAGCCGCAGAACAGCGCCAGCAAGATCGCCAGCACGCCCGGATCGGGACGCACGAACAGGCTGGCGATTGCGCCCAGCATCGGGGCGGCCGCATCCACTGCCAGCCAGCGCAGCGCGAAACGCCGCGAGCCGCCATTCTTGATCACCACATTCACGGTGTTGAGGCCGTCGGCGAAGTCATGCGCCAGCACCGCCGCCGCCACGATCAAGCCGACTTCATGGGAATGCTGGAAGGCGATGCCCATGGCAAAGCCGTCCATCATGCTGTGGGCGGAGAAACTCGCCGCGCCCACCATGCCGCGCGCCGGATTGACCTGACCCTGGCAATCATGGCGCGCCACGGTCCGGTCCAGCACAGCGTATAAAAAGAATCCCAGCGCCGCGACCGCCAGCAACTCGCTGGCGCTGTAGATGCCGGCGCCGGCTTCCAGCGCTTCGGGCGCCAGATCGAAGAACGCCAC
>JBBSKJ010000327.1:0-3247 GCA_038256475.1 Micropepsales bacterium
ATTGGCCAGCCGTGCCCCGGCCGCCAGCGCGAGTATCGTCAGGAAGGCTGACAGGCCATAGGGCCCGCCATACCCTGTGGCGAGGCTGCCATCGAACATGCCGGTGCCTGACAACCAGGCCAGCAGCAGCAATAGCAAGGTCACCGAGACCCATCGTGGCGCGGCATGACCGATCAGCACCGCCAGGCCGCCAGTGATCAACGCCGAGGCCGCTATCAGCGCGCCCACCGCGGTGATGAAGATCGCAAGCTGGCGGTTGTGGGACGACAAGGCCGGCTCGGTCCAGGCGGAAAGCGCGGGCGGCGTCGCCGCGGCGCCCACCCGGATCGCCAGTCGTACCGTGCTGACCGGCGGCACAATCACCCGCCAGGCGCGGCGGCCATAGGCGGACGCGGTTTCCACCACCGTGCCGGAATCCGATCCCGCCAGCGCCAGGATGGACGGACGCATGGGCTTGGGTAGCAGCGACAAGGCGCTGCGTGGCGGCTGGCCCGCCAGCAATACGCGGGTGGCGGGACGCACCGAGTCATTGGTGACCTGGACGAAGTACCAGCGCGAGCCATCTTCTTCCGCGCGATCAACAATCAGCACGGGCTTCAGATCCAGCACGTTCTGATTGCTGCCGAAATTGATCGGCGGCGGTGCGGGCGGCGCAGCTGGCGTTGAAACGGGCGTTGCAGCCGACGGTGAAGCTGGCGGCGTCGCCGGCTGCGCGGCCGCAGTTGCCGCGTAAGCCGCGAGCGCGAAACAGAATACAGCGATGCGGCGAAGTCTCGTCATGCGTCTCTTGCGGTAGTTTGTGCGAAACAGCGCGCTAACCTAGCTGCGCTTCTTCTTTCAGCAAAGCAAATAGCAGGTGGTCGGCCCATTCCCCATTGATGAGAAGATAGCGCCGCGCCAGCCCCTCCTCGCGAAAACCGACTCGCGCCAGCAGATTCTTGGACGCGTCATTGTCCGTCAGGCAGGCGGCTTCGATACGGTGCAGGCCCAGTGTACGGAAGACAAAGGGCAGCAGCGCCCGCAGCGCATTGGTCATATAGCCCTGGCGGGCGAACTGCGAACCGATCCAGTAGCCCAGGGTGCAGCATTGGGTGACACCGCGCCGGACATTGGAGATGGTGCAGCCGCCCACCAGCGCATTGTCGCTTTCGCGCAGCACGAAGAAGACATAGGCCGAATCCAGCCGCGTTTCCTTATGATAGCGCTTTATGCGGCGCCGGAAGGCGCCGCGAGTCAGTTCGTCGTCCGACCAGACCGGCTCCCAGGGCGTTAGGAATTCCCGGCTGTCGGCGCGCAGCTTTGCCCAGACGGGAAAATCGGCCATGCGGGGATAACGAAGATAGATGCCGTCACCGCGGATCACCGGCTGCTGGCCGCCCGGAAAGGTCAGGCCGCGCATAAAGGCGATAGGACTGGTTTTGGCGAAAGCGGCTTTGACCATTATTCGGCTGCGTCCGCAAAGCTGCCGCCGAACCGGCGGGCAAATTGGGAATGGGCTTCCAGCTTCTTCACCGGCCCGAGTGCGGCGATGGTCGGCGACGCGCCCTGCATGACTTTGGCGGCAAAAGATTTGACAGCGACGGCGTCTATCGCGTTCAGCTGGGCGACGATTTCCGCCGCCGACTGCACCCGACCCAGGGCAAAAAGCTGTCCGGCGATCTGCTCGGCGCGCGTGCCGGGACGCTCCATGCCCATCAGCAGCGAGACTTTAAGCTGCGCCCGGGCGCGGCTGACTTCGGCTTCCGTGAGGTTTCCGGCAATGGCTTCCATCTCGCCGGCAATGACGGCAGAGATTTCGCCAGACTCGGTTTCTCCCGTACCGGCATAGACGCCGAGAAAGCCGGAGTCCTGGAAGCCATTGGAGAAGGCATAGATGGAATAGCAAAGGCCGCGCTTCTCGCGTGCTTCCTGAAACAGGCGCGATGAGGTGCCGCCGCCCAGCGCCGTGGCATAGATCTGGGCAACGAAATAATCCGGATCGGAGTTGGACAGGCCGGGAAAGGCGTAGGTCACATGCGCCTGTTCGAGATCCTGCACCTCGCGGAAATCGCCGCCGGCATAATGCGATGGGACGGGAGCGGGAACAGCGCCCCGGCCGAGGCCGCCGCACTTGTCTTCGGCCAGCCTGACGATCTCCTCATGACGCACCGCGCCCGAGGCGATCAGGGTCATGCCACCGGTGCGATATTGCGAGGCCATATAGGCCTTCAGCATGTCGGGGTCGAAGGCGGTAACGGTCTTTTCCTCGCCCAGAATGGACCAGCCCAGTGGCTGGCCGGCAAAGATCGCGGACTGAAGATGGTCGAACACGATGTCGTCGGGCGTGTCGCGCACCTGACCCAGTTCCTGCAGCACCACCTGACGCTCGCGTTCCAGCTCTGAGGGCTCGAAGGCCGGGTTGGAGAGAATGTCGCCGATCATGTCCAGCGCCAGCGGCACATCGTCCTTCAGCACCCGGGCGTGAAAGGCGGTCTGTTCGCGGCTGGTATAGGCGTTGAGCATGCCGCCGACTGCTTCGATCTCTTCGGCGATCTGGCGGGCGCTGCGCGTGGCGGTGCCCTTGAACGCCATATGCTCCAGCATATGGGAGACGCCCATCTGGGCGGGGGCTTCATTGCGGCTGCCGGTGTCGACCCAGATGCCCAGGGCGGCACTTTCGATCCCGGTCATGGGATCGCTCACGACGGTCAAGCCATTGGAAAGTTTAGAGATTTCCAGGATCATCCCGCCAGTCTAGAAGAGATGAATTGCTTTATCAAAGCAGGCTGGTTGCCGAGTATTTCCAGCTTTTCCGGCAGGTTTTTCATCCCCGCCAGCCGCCTTGGCTCGGGCGGCGGCGAACCGATCGCCTGGGTCACGGCCTCGGGGAATTTGGCGGGATGGGCGGTGGAAAGAACCACCACGGGTGACGGCGTCTTGCCCAGCCTGCGCGCGGCGGCGACGCCGACGGCCGTATGCGGATCGATGATGCGGCCCGTCTCCTTGTGCACGGCGGCGATGGCGGCGCGGGTTTCGGTATCGTCGCTGGCATAGGCGCTATAGCGGGCGCGCAGCTCCCGCAGCACGGCCGGCGGCAGCACCAGCTTGCGGCTCGCGGCAAAGTCGTTCATCGCGGCGGCGGTCCAATCGGCATCGCGGCCCGAGGCCTCAAACAAGGCGCGCTCGAAATTCGACGCCACCTGGATGTCCATGGACGGGCTCAAGGTGGCGTGCGATGCGCCGGCGGCATAGACGCCCTCGTTCAAGG
>JBBSKJ010000328.1:0-3227 GCA_038256475.1 Micropepsales bacterium
CGCCATGCCGCCGGACCTGGGTCCCAAGGGACCCGCCACCGGTTTCGACGAAGAAGGTTGGGCCAAGCAGCTACACTACACACTGGATATCGATCGCCAGCTCAAGGACGTGATCGCGATCATGGATCGCCATGACCCCAAGAAGCAGACGGCGCTTTATGTCGACGAATGGGGCGCCTGGTATCAGTCTGAGCCGGGATCAACACCTGGGTTTCTTTATCAGCAGAACAGCTTGCGTGACGCGCAGGTGGCGGCCCTCAGCTTCAACATCTTTCACCGCTACACCGACCGGATAAAGATGGCGAACATCGCCCAGATGATAAACGTGCTGCAGGCGATCATCCTCACGGACAAGGAAAAGATGATCCTGACGCCGACCTATCATGCCTTCGACATGTATCGCCCCTTCATGGAAGCGACGCCGTACCCCGCCTCCACTTCCAAAGCAGAGTATAATTTCGGCGGCATAACCTTGCCTTTGATCGATGTTTCGGCGGCGCGTGGCAAGGATGGGAAGATGTATCTCGCCATCGTCAATACCGATCCGAAGCGGGCCGTCAGGGTGCGCACCAACCTGACGGGCAAATCCGCCAGCGGGCAAATTCTGGTCTCCGACCGGATGGATGGACACAACAGTTTCGACAATCCCCACGCGCTCGCGCCCAAGTCATTTCGCGGCGAGATGGTGGATGGTCGGCTGGTGGTCCAGATGCCAGCTATGGGGGTTGCCGTCATAGCCGTGGAGTAAGGTTTCAGACCGTCACGATCATGCCGTCGTAACCAGGCTCGACGCCCGGCGGCAGTTCGCGTACCAGCGTGTCGTAATCCATGTCGATATGCATGTTGGTCAGGATGGCGCGGCTGGGCTTGACCCGTGCGATCCATTCCAGCGTGCGTCCCAGATGGGCATGGCTGGGATGGGGCGTGTGGCGCAGGGCGTCCACGATCCAGCACTCCACGCCTTGCAGGGCGGCGAAGGCGGCTTCATCCAGCGCATCCACATCGGGCGAATAGGCGATACCGCCAAAGCGAAAACCCAGGCTGCGGATGCGGCCATGGCCATGGCCGATCGCCAGCACCGGCAGTGGGCCGCCGGGACCGGCAATCTCGAACGGCGCAAAAGGCTCCGGCAGGGCATGCGCGTTCAGGATGGGGGGGTAATCGCGGTTGGGCGGCGCTTCGAAGATGTAGCGGAACTTGTTCAACAAGCTGTCCAGCGCGAACCGGTCAGACCACAGGTCGATCTTCTGACCCTTCTGCGCCAGGACCAGAACCCGGAGATCGTCCATGCCATGGGTCTGGTCGGCATGGTCATGCGTGACCAGAACGCCATCCAGCCGGCCGACCCTGGCCGCCAGCAACTGTTCGCGCAGGTCCGGCGAGGTATCCACCAGCGCCCGCGTCTCGCCGTTCGCGCCGCGCTTCGTCACCAATACGGAGCAGCGCAGGCGGCGATTTTTCGGGTTGGCCGGATCGCAGACGCCCCAGTTGGGCGCGCCCTCGCTCAGTCGCGGCACGCCGCCCGATGAACCACAGCCCAAGATTCGGACCTCAAGCATCGGGCGGCTCTTTGTTTGACGGCGCGCTCCGCGCGCGGGGGCCCGATGAACCACAGCCCGGGATACGAACATCAAGCATCGGGCGGCACGACTTTGGAAAACAGGCGGAAGAAGTTCGCGGTGGTGACGTCCGCCAGCTCTTTCACGCTGACGCCTTTCAGTTCTGCCAGCATGGCGGCGGTATGGGTGACAAAAGCCGGTTCATTGGTCTTGCCCCGATGCGGCACCGGCGCCAGATACGGCGCATCGGTTTCCACCAGCAACCGCTCCAGCGGCACGTTCTTGATCACGTCGCGCAGGGCGGCGGAATTCTTGAAGGTGGCGATGCCCGACACCGAAATATAAAGCCCCATCTCCAGCGACGCGTCGGCCAGTTTCTGGGTACCGGTGAAACAATGGATCACGCCGGTGAAAGCCCCCCTGGCCATTTCATCGCGCAAAATATCAATCGTGTCGTCATCGGCGTCGCGGGTATGGACGATCACCGGCAGGCCGGTCTGGCGGGCGGCGGCGATGTGGCTGCGGAAATTGGCCTGCTGCGGCGCGCGCGGCGAATGTTCGTAATAATAATCCAGCCCGGTCTCGCCGATCGCCACCACTTTGGGGTGGGCGGCGGCTTCAATCAGCGACGCTTCGTCATCCAGCAGCTCTTTTTCGGATTCATGGGGATGCACCCCAACACTGCACCAGACATTGGGATGGGCTTCGGCCACCGCCCTGACGCCGGGAAAGCGCTTCAGCTCGGTGCCAATGCTGACGCAGACACCGACCCCGGCGGCGCGAGCCCGCGCCAAGACCTCGTCCACCTTGCCGGTATATTCCGGAAAATCGAGATGACAATGCGAGTCTACAAGCATAGGGCCACCAGCATCTTAAAGCGCCCCGCTGCGTGCCGTGCGCGACAGGTCGCGGGCCATGCTCAGCACGGTCTGACGCGGTTCCAGGTTAAGCGCCGCGGCGCGGCCGAAACCTTGTTCCATCCGGCCCAACAGGGCAACCCAGCGTTCCAGTCCGTCCGCGCCGTGATGGGCGCGGGCGCGAATGCGGTCCGCCAATGCGTCGGTGAGAAAATTGCCGAACAGTTCCAGCCCGTCGCGCATGCGAAACAGTTTCTCGCCCAGCGTCAGCAGCGCCAGCAGATCGGGATCGCGGGCATTGTCGATCAGCCGGTCGGCCTCCTTGGCCAAGACGGCGCCCTCACCGGTCGCAAGTGTCAGGGCCGCCCCCAGGCTGCCGCCCGCCAGCCGCGCCAGTGACGCGCGCTCGCCCGTATCCGCCTCGGGCAGATGCTGCGCCAGCGCTTTTCCGAGCGTGGCATCGTCCAGTTGGCGCAATTCCAGCCGCTGGCATCGGGAACGGATGGTGGGCAGCAGGCGACCGGGCATGTTGGACAGCAGCAGCAGCATGGCGCCCAGCGGCGGCTCCTCCAGCATCTTGAGCAGCGCGTTTGCGGCATTGTCGTTCATGTCGTCGGCGGTATCGACGATGGCAACCCGCCAGCCGCCCGCGCCGCTGGTCATGCCGAAGAAGTCCCCCAGCCGGCGGATCTCGTCCACCGACAGCACTGTCATCAGCTTGCCGGTCTTGGAATTGATCGCCCGCTTCAGGATCAGCAGGCCCGGATGCGACTGGGCCGCCACCTGCCGCGCGGCCGGATGATCGGGCGGC
>JBBSKJ010000329.1:0-3223 GCA_038256475.1 Micropepsales bacterium
ACCGGCTTCGTGCGCGACCTTACAGAGCGGCAGGAGACGCAGCAGCGCCTTCAGGACGTGCAGTCGGAACTGATCTTCATGTCGCGCTTCACCGCGCTGGGCGAGATGGCTTCCACCCTGGCCCATGAACTGAACCAGCCGCTCACGGCGGGCGCCAGCTATCTCAACGGCGCGCGGCGGCTGCTGGATCGGGGTAGCCCCGAAGACATCGCGAGTGCGCGCGCCGCCATCGACGATGCCGCCGACCAGGTTCTAAGGGCCGGCCAGATCATCAAGCGGCTCCGGGAATTTGTCGCCAAGGGGGAAAGCGACCGGCAGGCCGAGAATCTACGCAAGCTGGTCGAGGAGGCAAGCGCCCTGGCCATGGTGGGCGCCAAGGAGATGGGAGCCCGCGTAACCTTTGATTTTGATTCCTCGGTGGAATTTGTCCTGGTCGACAGGATTCAGGTCCAGCAGGTCATTCTCAATCTGATCCGCAATGCCATGGAGGCGATGCAGGAATGTTCGCGACGCGATCTCAAGGTCGCCACCCGCCGCCAAGACGCAGAGACAGTGGATGTTTTGGTCTCCGACACGGGCCCCGGCATTGCGCCGGAAATCGCCGAAAAGCTGTTCCAGCCCTTTATGACGACCAAAAAGCAGGGCATGGGCGTCGGCCTGTCGATCTCGCGCACCATAGTCGAGGCACATGGCGGCCGTTTATGGGCGGAAGCCAATCCCGGCGGCGGTACAATTTTCCACATGATTCTGAAGACCATTGCGCCGGAGGAATTCGCTCATGTCGAGTAACGCCGTGGTCCATCTGATCGACGATGACGAAGATGTGCGTCGTGCCCTCGCTTTCTTGCTGGGAACGGCCGGCCTGGCGGTACGGGTATATGAGTCAGCTTCCGATTTTCTTGGCCAGGAGAAGGCGTCTCTGACGGGATGTGTCGTCAGCGACGTCCGCATGCCCGGCATCGATGGACTGGAATTGCTGCGGCGCCTGAAAGCTTCTGGCGTCCCACTGCCGGTCATCATCATGACGGGGCATGCCGATGTGCCGCTCGCCGTGGAAGCCATGAAGATGGGAGCCGTGGACTTCATCGAAAAGCCGTTCGTCGACGACATCTTGCTGAGGGCTATCGAGATTGCCTTCGCGCGCGCCGGCAAGGCGGGACAGGACATTGTCGGGATTGAGCAGGTTCGGGCTCGTCTTCAGTCTCTTACAGTCCGCGAGGAAGAGGTGTTGAAGGGCGTTCTGGCAGGTCATCCCAACAAGGCGATCGCTCACGATCTGGGCCTGAGCCCGCGAACCGTGGAAGTCCATCGGGCCAACGTTATGATCAAGTTGGGAGCTTCCAGTCTGCCCGAGCTCGTGCGGATGACACTTATGACCGGCGATTTCTGATCGGCTAGTTCCAGCAGCGTCATGCCAGTTTTTCTCCCAGCCTCCGCCCGGCCCTGATGCTTTGTGGCAGTCATGCCGATGCTCGTACGGGCTTTACGGAAGCGATTTTGAACGCACGCTGCTCACCATCCTCCTCGGTAACCGTGACATACAGTCCTGGCGCTATGACGTGGCGATCGAGCTTGAAAATTGGCGCGTCATCACTGCTGCTATGCAGATAGTCAAAGCGCCAACCCTGAGCCACATGACGCAGTATGCCCCTGCGGTCGCTCTGACCTGGCCGAAAGCTGCGAACGGCGCAGCGGGTTTTCTCCGATCGCCATTCTTCCGCATCCAGATGACCCTGCGCATTCAGGGGAGCGATGAATTCGTAGCCATGGGTTGAATCGCCCTTCGGAAGCCCGCGGGTTCTGCCAAGTTCCAGCCGTATCGTCATCAATGCCATGCGTTGCGCTCGAAGTTCCACCTTCCAGCTGCATGGACGTCGTGCCCCGGGGTCTGGACAAAAAATTCGGTGGCTCCCGTCTTCATCCCGCGGGTATGGACATGCCCAACGTAAGCAGCGGCAACCCATGCAGGGAAGCTCTGCGCACCGGGATGGACAAATTTGACGGCGTGTTTCACGGGCATTCTCCGGAGGCCAACCTAAGGCCGACCGAAGGGGGCAGCTTTGCGTTGGATCAAGGGCGCATTCTCAGCTGGTAGACAGAATTGACACGGCTCAAATGAATAGGGCCGGATCGCCGGTTAATATGCGCCATGGGAAGTGCATCCTCCATGGTTCTCAATCTCGCCACCGGAACATTATTGGCCGTGGTATCGGTACTCATTCACACCGGCGGGCTGATCCTGATCGCAGCCGTTGCGCCCTCCGTGGCCCGCCGGCTGGGCCTCCACAACCATGACATCGGCCGCACCCTGGTAATGACCGCGACTGTCCTGGGTATCCTGGTAACACTCACACTTGAGGTGTGGAGCTGGGCCCTTCTTTATACCGGCCTGGGCGCAACTGATAGCTTCTCGGATTCCCTGTTCCTTTCGACCGCGATGTTTTCGACCATCGGCTATGGCGAGATTGCCTTCGATTCTCGCTGGCGCCTACTCACCGCTCTAGAGGGCGTTACCGGCTTTCTCATGATCGGATGGTCCACAGCCTATCTGGTTCGGGCGTCCACCCAACACGGTCCCTTTCGCGAAAAACATTTCTGACAGCAGACCTGCAGAACTGCGGCAATTAGGCCGCTTCCAAGCGAGATTGACTCAAATCAAACCCCTTCGACGTGCCGGTGTGGGAAGGATGATACTCATAAAGAGAGGGACCTCTGGACCGTGCTGTGCTGTCTGATCGGGCTGGCCGCGCTTTCGCCGTTGGGCGCCTGGCTTCTTGCGCGGCGAACGGCCAGGCCGGATGGAGCTAGTGGCCAGCACAGCACGCTGATAGCTGCGGCTGTGCTTGCTGCTGGCGTAGGTTCGGCTTGTATTGCTGTTTATCTGCTGATGTGGGTGTCACCGGAGACCTTCCGTCCGATCTGCAGCTTCCTCATACCCGCACCCGGGGGCTGGTCCCGCTTTTGATCGACATCAAAGCGCCGCCTGACGATTTCACTATTTAAGAACAGCAAGAAAAGGGGCGTTCTTCCATGATCAAAAAGCAGTTGCCCGTGGCCGTGGGCGGATGGACGGCCTGGTGCCACAGCATTCGTGAACTGTCGCGGGAAACCCGCAGCCCCGTTCCGCGAAAATCTCCCCCCGAAAAACCGCTTCCGCAGGCAGCTTCTCATGCAGGTTGACGTTCCGCAGACTCCGTGGCGCTTCGATCACTTCTTCATTCCG
>JBBSKJ010000330.1:0-3217 GCA_038256475.1 Micropepsales bacterium
AAGCCCGATGTCGTGGCCGTCCGTCTTGCCCGACAGGTCAATCTCCTGGTCCATCTCCAGCTTGAGATCGACGATGCCCTTGCTGCCGAAGTCGGGATCCGGAAGACCGGTGGCAGCGTCCAGGCACACCATCTGATAGCCGATGGTGACGAAGATGATGCGTTCCTTGACACCATCCGTCCAATAGCTAAGACCGCGGCCCGAACCCCGGCGCGGCGCGTTCATGCCGCGCTCGCCCTCGTCAATATTGTATTTCCATTTCAGCTCGCCGTTCGCGGCATCCAGCGCCACCGCGGCGCGGCGCGAACCGGCCGTGAGATACAGCGTGCCCTTCACCATCAAGGGCGTGGTCTGAAGATTGGGATCGGGCACCGGCCCCAGATTGTCGGGAAGGAATGTCCAGGCCTGACGCAGGGTCTTGAAGTTGTCGGCGTTGATCTGGTCCAGCGCGCTGTAACGCCAGCTTCCCAGATTACCGCCATAGGTGCGCCACTCACCATTGGCGGTGTCGTAGGGCGGGGCCGCCGCCAGGGCGGGCATGTGCGATGCGGCCAATGCTGCGATGCCGGTGGCGCAAACACCACGGCGGGAAATCTTCCTCACCCCTCACCCCTGCCTTTTTTTGTTATAGAGAACGTGCCACGCTTTTGGCCCAATAGGAATTGCCTTCGTGATCTTCCGCACCACCTGTCTTGCGCTGCTGGGCCTGACCTTGGCCAATTCATTGGCCCGCGCGCAGGAACTGCCCGCCGGACCGATGCGCGACACGGTGCAGGCGGCTTGCACCACCTGCCATGTCGCCGACCAGTTCACCACCCAGCGCCGGACCCGCCCCCAATGGGCCGAAACCGTCAACACCATGATCGGCATGGGCGCGGTGGTCGGCGACAACGAGTTCGACAAGCTGGTCGACTATCTGGCCGAGCATTTCGCGCCCGGCAAATAATCAGATCGGCGTCGCCACCACATCATGGCCCCAGCCCGGTATGCGGGGCGGATGCATGTAGAGGCCTTCGGGTCCGCGCGTGATCTCGTATTGCTGCTCGAACATTTCATAGACCTCCTTGGGCCCGCCCGGCGGCGGCATGAACAGTTCGGCCCAGGACGCATTGACATGGCTGATGGACCAGTGCGTGGCGCCGTTGCGTCCGCCGTCATGCGGGATCACGTCGATGTCATAGGCCTGGGCCAGCGCGCCGATCTTGCGCAATTCGCTCATGCCGCCGCACCAGGCGACATCGGGTTGCCAGATCGAGGCGCCGTCCGCTTCCAGAAGCCTGCGAAAGCCATAGCGGCCATAGACATGCTCGCCGGTGGCGATATGGGTGGAGGTGATCTTCTTGCGCAGCCGCCCGAAGCCTTCAAAGTCATAGGGCGGCAGAACCTCCTCCACCCATTTGACGCGATACGGCTCCATCAGCTTGCACATTTCTATGGTGTACTGCTCGTCCCACGACATCCAGCAGTCGCACATCACATCGCCGTCAGGCCCGACCATCTTGCGGGCGCGTGCCACCAGCTCGAGGTTGGCGCGCTTGCCTTCTTCGCCGCGCGGCGGACCAGCCGGCATCGCCAGCTTCACCCGGCGATAGCCGAACTTGACGTGCTGCTCGGTATCGTTGCCGGTGCAATAGGCCGGAATGCGCGGCTTGACCTCGCCGCCCAGGAGCCGCCACACCGGCTCGCCCAGCGCCTTGCCGATAATGTCCCACAGCGCATTGTCGAAGCCGGAGATGGCATTCATCGTCACACCCGCCTGGCCGTAGGATTCGGTGACGCGCCAGTTGATGTCCCAGTTGCGCTCGATGTCGAACGGATCACGCCCGATCATCAAGGGCGCCAGATGGCCCATCACGATCGCGCCGCCGCCGGCGCCGCCATTGCCGTAACCGACAATGCCCTTGTCGGTGGTGATCTGGACGGTGAAGCTGGGGACATTGCGCGCCGCGAACAGGCTGCGGGTGGGGCGGAATTCCGGATAGATATTGGGCGGCGCCGACACTTCGACCCCTTGCGTGGACCACGACCCGGCCGCGGGCGTGTAGGCGGGCGGCGGATTGCGCGGCGCCAGCCGCACCAGCTTGACGTCGGTGATCTTGAGCTTGGATTTTTCCTGCGCCCAGCCCAGCGCCGGCAGCGAGATCGCGCCCGCGGCCACAGCCGCCGCGCCGGTCAGGAAGTCACGTCGTAGCAAGCCCATTTTTCCTCCTAGACCCGCGCCGCTTTCACGCGCAGGACTTTTCCGGTTTCTTTTTCCGTCAGAACGATAAAGCCATTTTCGGTTTTCAGGTCGGCGACGCCGCGAAAGCCCGTGGGGATTTGGGCCAGGAAGATGGTGTAGGTCTGGCTGCGGCTGGCGCGGCCGTCGATCCAGCTATATTGCGGCACGCCGAAATTTTTGCCCTGCGTCACTGCATTCCTGGCGCCCTGGATCAGGCTGTCACCCCAGCAAAAGCCCCGCGCCACGACCTTGCCGTCCCAGGGTTTCTGCATGTTGGTGCGGTTCTGCTGCCAGTCCAGCAGCCAGGGATTGGCCTGGGCCTCGAAAATATAGCCCAGCAGCACATTGTAATCGGCGTGATAGGCCGTGACCCAGTTTTTGCCAGTGCGCTGGAGCAGCCATTTTCCGACATCGCCGCTGAACACGCGATAGTCATGCATCGCGCCCTTGTCGTTCACGCTGGCAGGCCACCCCGCCAGCGTCGCGCCGTCACCCCAGCCCAGCATCACCCGATCGACGGAGGCATCGGCGAACATTTTTCCCATTTCGACAAAAGGCGGCCCAAAAGTGACATGCTGCACCCATTGCAGCGGACGGTCGGCGATCATCAGATTTTCAACCGTCTCGGTGACGGTCGCCACCGTTTCATCGGGCAGCATCGCAATGCTGCGCTGAAAGCCATACTGCGTGCGCGGCAGCTCGGCGCGCATCACCAGATCCGAGGAGGCTTCGCGCGTCCACTTTACCGTCAGGGCTTCGCCATGCTGGCTGTAATCACCCGCCTTGAATTCCTCCGGCTGGTTGCCGAACTGGGGAAAACAGGTGAAGTGGCCCATATAGCCCGACATCAGCCGCGCCTGAACGTCCGTGCCATAGATCGCGCCGTGTTGGGCATAGCTGAAGGTATAAGGATCGATGGTGGGATAGTGCGGCACCCGCATCGGGTTGATGTCGGCGCTGGCGCGCCCGCTGGTCAGCCGCACCTCGCCGATAAAG
>JBBSKJ010000331.1:0-3215 GCA_038256475.1 Micropepsales bacterium
CGCCCTCACCGACCGGCTGAAGGATGGGCTTTCAATGGTCTACAGCTTCTTTCATCCCGGCGAGGAAGCGCGCAGCCTTGGCACCTTCATGATCCTGGACCATGTTCGCGCCGCGCGCGAAGCGGGACTGCCTTACGTCTATCTGGGCTATTGGGTACGCGGCAGCGAGAAGATGGACTACAAGGTTCGCTTCTCACCCCTGGAAGCGCTGGGCCAGAATGGCTGGGAGCCGCTGGCCCTGTAGACTTTGCTGAACTGACGTCAGGGCACTTCGTCATCGGCAGGTGCGCCGCCCTCGTCTTCCCACTGATCGATGGCACGGGCCTGGCCCCGGCCAAACTTGAGACGCACGCCCACACCCGCCCCGCGCCGTTCCGGAACGAATACGGCGCCCAGACTTTCCAGCGCCTCACGAATCTTGGCCAAGGAAGTGCTGGGTTCGTTGGCAAGATTGTGCCGGCTTTCAAGATCCATCAGCGTCGAAAGGTCAACTCCGGCGCGGACAGCCAATTGCGCCTGGCTGATTTCCGTCAGGGCCCTGGCCGCGGCTATCTGGCTGCCGGTTATAGGAACATTTGCCATGGAGATATCGTAGCTCCTCGATCAAGGATTTCGAGCGCATCCGTATTTCAACATGACCAGTATATCATCAATGGCGCAGGATAAGGATTGAAATACGGCACGACCGTTCTAATATGCAGAGTATGATGACCATGACACACTCCAGAGAAGCGCTTCGCGCGAGCCGCATTCACGCAGGCTCCTGACCGGACGTCGCAACTCGGCGTCCGGCACTGGCCGACGTCACCACCACTTTTCAAACCACCTTCAGACAAACCATCAGGTGCAGCGCATCGCGTTGCGCTTTCGTCCGCATTCCATGGAGATCCTCATGATGACGACACAACCCGCAATTTCTATTCCGGCCCTGGATTATGACCGGCTGACGGCGATGGCTGAGGGCGTGGCCCGGGTCGAACCGCATGTGGCGGATTTCCTGTTGCAGGAATTAAGTCGCGCGTCGATCACGTCTTCCGCGCGGGATACTCGAATTGTGACGATGGGCTGTCACGTCCGCTTCCGCGATGAAACCACCGGCCACGACCGCGAAGCGCAGCTGGTGTATCCTGAGCGCGCCGACGCCGACGCGAACCGCATTTCCGTCCTGACGCCGGTGGGTGCGGCGTTGATTGGCCTGTCCGAAGGACAAACCATGCAATGGCGCACGCGCGACGGAAAAATGAAGTCCTTAACGGTCCTGAAGGTACGGCCCGCGTTGGAAAGCATCCCACCTGACGCCCGATGCTCAACCGTATAGGCTGCCAGCGATGTCGCTCACCCAACTCCTCACACTCGCCGGTGTCGCCGTGTTCGCGGCCAGCGGCGCGCTGGCCGCCGGACGCCGGTCGCTCGACCCGATCGGCGTCATGGTGCTGGCAATCGTCACCGCCACGGGCGGCGGGACATTGCGCGACGTGTTGATGGACCGTTCCGTGTTCTGGATTTACAATCCGGCCATCATCGGCGTATCCATTGCGGCGGCGGCGATGACCTGGCTCTGGGTGCGCCGCTTTCCGCCCCCGGACAAGGCGCTTCAATATGCCGATGCCCTCGGCCTCGCCTTCTTCAGCATCGTCGGTACCCGCATCGCGCAAAGTGCGGGCCTTTCGCCGTTCATCTGCATCATCATGGGGGCGTTGACGGGCTGCGCCGGAGGTCTCATTCGCGATGTGCTTGTGGCGGAGGTGCCATTGATCTTCCGCCAGTCGGAACTGTATGTGACCGCCTGTCTTGCGGGAATTTGCGCTTATCTCGCCCTTGCAGCCCTCGGGGTGCCACCGGAGTTTGCCAGCATGACCGGAATCGCGGCCATCGCTCTGATCCGTATCGCCTCCATCCGCCACAGGATCACGCTGCCGGTGCTGCAGATTCCGCCCCGGCCAGATGTCTAGAACAGGTCTTTCATGATCCCCTGGATTCATCTGGATACGGCAACGGTGCCCGGCGGTGTCGGCGAGCTCAGGCTCATGCAGCGGGGCACCGAGTTCTCCATCATGGCCGGCGCCACCCCGCTGATGAACAGCCGGATGAGCAGTTCCGAAGTGGTCCTTGCTGAAGTCGCGTGCGAGCGTCTTCGCGGCCGCCGCAACTGCCGCGTGCTGATCGGCGGCTATGGCATGGGCTTCACGTTGCGGGCCGCCCTGGCCGGACTGGCGTCCGACACGCAGATCGTCGTGGCGGAACTGGTGCCCGAGGTTTTGAAGTGGGCGCGCGGGCCAATGGCCGAGTTGACCGCTGGTGGTCTCAGCGACCCCAGGGTGACGATTTATGAGGGCGATGTCGGCAACCTGATAGTATCCGGTCGCGGCGGTTTCGATGCCATCCTGCTCGATGTGGACAACGGCCCGGACGGTTTAAGCCGCGCTCAGAATGACAGGCTTTACGATTTCCGCGGTCTGCAAGACGCGCGCAAAGCCTTGCGTCCCCAAGGCATGCTGGCGGTTTGGTCGGCGGCGCCAAACAAGGAATTTGCTAACCGTCTTGGACAGGCCGGCTTCGATGTCGAAGAGGTCACTGCGCGCGCCAACAAGGGTCGCGGCGTCCGGCATATCATATGGGTCGCGACAAGACCGGCCGATACCAAGAAGCCCAAGCCCGCTTTGGGCCCGAAGCGATCAAACCTTGCTCCATAACCCCGTCTTGATATCGAACTTCACTTTGCCGGCGGCCCGCATCCGCATCAGCTGGTCTTGCAGCGGGTCGGTGCTCTTGCTGCTGGGCTCCAGCAGTTTCAGCAGGGAATAAACGGCGCGCGGCTTGTCCAGCGCCGCCAGGATGTCGTCTTCTGTTGTCATGACTGATGGTCTTTCATTTTATTGCGCGATAGCGGCCGCGCCACCGAACCGCGTTTTCCATTCCTCGATCTGCTCGTCGCTGATCTTGGCGATCAATAATTCCGGCGCCTTGATCGGCTGGCCGGGCGTCAGATCATCCAGTTCCGTCGCCATGGCGCCCGGGAACGGGATCACGCCGCCGCGATAGCCGACCGGCTGGATGCATTCATGGATTGTCTTGGCGAAATCCGGCATCACCGGCCACAGCAGGTGCGCGAACTGGTGGATCAGGTTCAGCCCCATGCGCACGCCCACCGCCGCCTTGGCGCGGTCGGTCTTGATGTGGGTCCAAGGCGCGGCCTTGGTCATATATTCGTTGCC
>JBBSKJ010000332.1:0-3211 GCA_038256475.1 Micropepsales bacterium
ATCTGGCCGGACAAGGATCGGTGACAGGGCAATTGCTGCAGATCAATGCCGGCCACTTCACGCCGACCGACGACAAGCAGATTCCCACCGGCGAAATCAGGAGCGTCGCCGGCACCGCGCTGGATTTCCGCGACGCCGCCACAATCGGGGCGCGGGTGGACAGCAGCGAACCGCAAGTGGCGCTGGCGCGCGGCTATGATCACAATGTCGTGCTGACAAAATCCGCGCCGGGCGTGCTGGAATGGGCGGCCCGGATGCAGGACCCCGAAAGCGGCCATGGGATGGAATTGCTCACCACCGAGCCGGGCATGCAGGTCTATTCCACCAACAATGTGAATGGCAGCCAGGTGAATACGGCCGGCGAAGTCATAGAGCCCCGCGCTGCGCTGGCGCTGGAAACCCAGCATTTTCCCGACAGCCCCAACAAAGCCGCTTTTCCCGGTACCATCCTGAGGCCGGGCGAGACATTCCGCTCGACCACCGTGCTGCGCTTCTCATAAACTGGACCCATGCCAATTCATCCCCAAGTCGCCATCGCCATCCAGCGCGCCGGAGATCTGCCGACCGATCTGTCGCCGGCGGAACTGCGCCTGGTCTATGAGCGCAATCGCATGACCCTGCTGCCCGAAAAGCCGCCGATCGCCGTCACCTATCAACTTTCCATCCCGTCCGATTACGGCCCCATACCGGCGCGCTTCTATCGCCCGGACCGCAGCGCGGCGCCTGCTGCGCTGCTGGTCTATTTCCATGGCGGCGGCTTCATGCTGGGGACACTGGCGTTGTATGACACCAGCTGCCGCCGGCTGGCGATCGCGGGCGAATGCGCGGTGCTGTCCGTGGACTACCGCATGGCGCCGGAAACCATCTTTCCCGGCGCGGTGCTGGATGCCTATGCCGCGACGCGCTGGGCCAGCGACCATGCCGAGCTGCTCAATATCGATCCGACGAAGATCGCGGTGGGCGGCGACAGCGCCGGCGGCAATCTTGCGGCGGTGGTGGCGCAGATGGCGCAGGATAGCGGCGAATTTGCGGTGGCGTTGCAGGTGCTGATCTATCCCATGACCGACCAGAGCCGCGAGTATCCGTCATACGAACGCAACGAAAGCGGCTATATGCTGACCCGCAAGGCGCTGCACTGGTTCATGGACAATTACATTCCCGATCCTGAGGACCGCAAAGACCCGCGCGCCTCCCCCATGCTGCGCGAAAGCCTCAAGGGCCTGCCGCCGGCACTGATCATCTCGGCCGAATTCGATCCGCTGGTGGATGAGAACGAAGCCTATGCCAACCGGCTGAAAGAGGCGGACGTTCCAACTGACTATGTCTGCTTTCCCGGCATGGTCCATCCCTTCTTCACGCTGGGCGGCGTGGTGGAAGACGCCGCAAAGGCCGAAAGCCTGATCGGCGCGGCGCTGCGCAAGCTATGACTTTCAAGCAAACTGTCCTGGCGGTTTTGATCGCGCTGGCGCTGTGCGGCGGCGCCCAGGCGCGCGAATTCACCAGCACCATCACCGAAGGCGCTGCGATCACCCAGATGCGCCCGGAGTTCAAGCGGCCGGATGAGCCCAACCAGCTCTTCTATGTCCAGCGCTCACCCAATTCGAATACCGTGATCTATGCCGCCAGGCTCGACGCCAAGGGCATGCCCGATCGCCGCGAGCCGGTGGAAGGGTTCTGGCGCAAGTTCAATATCGACGGCAGCAAGCAGCCGCTCAACTTCATCGAGCGGATGATGGCCTATGGGGTCAAACAGGTCCGGACCGACCAGAACGGCGTGGCGACCTTCACCATCGCCGCGCTTCCCGAACGCAGCATTACGCTGAACCTCGACGCGGCGGGCAAACCCCAAGCGCTGATGCAGGCGGGCAAGCACACCATCAAGCTGTCTTACGTCTATCTGCATGTGGTGGAAGGCGGATTGATGCCCGAAGTGCCCAAGCTGGACATTTTCGGCACCGATATCGCCAGCGGCAAGGCGATCCACGAACATCTGGTGCAGAAGTAATCAGGCTTCGTCCGCGAATTTGGGCATCTCCCGCATCCGCAGACCCAATCCGCGCTGCTTCTGGATGGTCAACACCACCCCGGCCACGCCGCACATCAGCAGAAGCGTCGGCAGCCAGCCCGCCACGATCGACGGGATATATCCGAACTCGCCCACCAGATAGAACGCCTTGAAGGCGAAATGGGCCAGGTATCCGGTCAGCAGAACCGATACCAGCGCGCGCCAGCGCGTCTGATAGGTGAAATAGAGCATGGAGAGCGATGCGCCCAGCAGTGCCATGGCGCAGGTGAAGAACGGCCCGCTATAGAGCGCCTGCAGCCGCGTGCGATAGCCGCTGAGGTCGCGCGACATGATCTCGGCCTTGGACAGGGTGCCCAGCTCCGACAGCCACAGATATTGCGGCGACAGTCCCTTGTTGTGCAGCCATAGCGGATCAAGGCGCAGCGACACGATGCGCTGCTGGAAGGGAATTTCGACTTCCTCAGCAGTCTCGCCGGTGGAAAGGACGTCGCCGCGATTTTCAAAGTCGGCGCGCCAGTAGCGGCCATTTTCCAGCAGCCAGCGCTGATCCGGCAACGTCCGGGCGCTCGCGGCGGTATTCACCTCAGCGAGATGGCCTTCGCGGTCCAGCTTGTAGATGGTGACATTGCGCAATCGCACAGGCGGACCATATTCGATCTGCGCCCGCATCACGCCGTCCGGAAGGGCGATCCATTGATTGGCGCCGCTCTGGCTGCGGTCCAGGCGGATGCCTTCGCGGCCCAATGCTTCGCCGATCTGGACATGGATGGCGGCGGGCCGCAGCACGCCGTCCAGGACAAAGAGCGAAATGCCCATCGCCGCGCCCACCAGCACCGCCGGCACCAGACACAGGAGCGGCGAACGTCCGCTGTTCCAGATCAGCAGCCTCTCGCGCGATTCGGTGAAGGCGCTTTCGCTCCACACCACGCCCAGGAAGGTGGCGAAGGGCAGCAATGGCGGCAGCAGGTCAGGGAGCCGCAGCAGCGCAAGGCGCGCCACATGCCAGATCAGGAACGCCCCCCCGCGCACCGGATCGGCACTCAGCACTGTTACCTGCGGCCACAGGTCGATGGTCAGCGCGATGGTCATCAGCGCGCCGGTCACCATCAGAATGTGACGCAGATAGGCGCTCAGCATGTAGCGCGAATGCACGCCCCATGGCGTCAGATAGATGGGCCGGCCGCC
>JBBSKJ010000333.1:0-3204 GCA_038256475.1 Micropepsales bacterium
GAATCCTTCCAGCCCTGATTGGTCAGGCCGTTCTCGCTCGCCCGGTAATATTCGACAAAACCGTCGCCGTCCTGGTCGCCGTAACGGTCGATCCATTCCAGCGCCGCTTCGATGTTGGGCCAGAGCGCGCGGATGGTTTCGACATCGCCGCTGCGTTCGAAATAGCGTGCCGCCAGCATCACGAACAAAGGCGTGGAATCGACGCTGCCGTAATAATGGCCGAAGGGCACCTCGCCCAGCACCGCCATTTCGCAGGCCCGCGTCTCGTGCAGGATCTTGCCGGGCTCGGCATCGGCGCGCTCGTCCATTTCGGTCGCCTGATGGGCGGCGAGATATTGCAGCACGCCCTTGGCCAGCGCCGGGTCCAGCCACAGCATCTGCAAGGCCGTGATCAGGCCGTCGCGGCCAAACGGGGTGGAGAACCAGGGCGTGCCGGCATAGGGGTAGGGCCCATGCGGCGTGTCGGTGATCAGCATGGAAATGTCCGCGCTCGCCCGGTGCAGCATGCGGTTTGCCAGTTCGTTGCTGGAGGTGACCTTGCCGCCCAGGCTGCAGGCCCGCGCCGCGCCCCGCCGCGCCGCCCGGTACGGTACGGAAAATCCGCACATGACTTCGCCGCGCTTCTGGGCACTGCTTGAGCAGCGCACATTGACGAGGATGGCGGTCCGCATCCCCGGCTTGAGTTCCAGGTGATAAAGCGCCTGGTGCTTGGAAAGGCGCGCGGGCTTTGGATCGAAGGAGACTTCGCTGCGCCGTTCGACGGCGTCCAGCCCGACATAGCGAAAAAGAGTCTTGGCGCCACCGATCACCACGCTGGTGATCTCGCCGCGGGCGGGCCGCTCAAGCCCTCGTATCTCGAACAGGTCGGCAAAGTCGGCGGCAAAGTTCAGACTCAGCCAGCAGGATTGCGGCTTGCGGGCGAAATTGTGGATGGCAATCCGTTCGTGGCAGGTGCCGTTCCACAGGAACTTCGAGCGCCGCACATGCAGGGTTTCGCGCGCCAGGATCAGCGCGTCGCCCTGATAAAGGTCGGGATTGGAAAGGTCGACCGTCAGCACGACATTGTCGCTCTCGACCGCCGAAGACAGCAGCACCGGCCGATGACCATTGATCAACAGCTGCATGCCCGAAAGATGGCGGGTGTCATTGTGAAAGACCCCACCCGGCGTCAGGCCAGGGTCGATGACATCGCCCAACGCATCAAACAGGGCGAAGGTATCGCCCTGTTTGAGGGTGCGAGGCCAACGCTGCTGAATGGATTCAGTCGCCTGAATATAGAAAGTCGAAATTTCGTCCGGCGAGCCTGGGAGGATCTTTGCCTCCATGCTTTCGCTCCTTATGAAATTATTCCGCCGCGACGGCGCTCACCTCTCCCGACGCGGCCAGGCGCTGGTAAATCCCCACATAGTCGCGCGCCATGGCGCTGACGCTGAAACGTTCCTCGAAACGCCAGCGGATGGCGGGGCGGAACAGCCGGTCCAGCTTACCGGCCGCCGCCACTGCCTCATCCACATTCTCCACCACAAAGCCGGTCAGCCCGTCTTCCATGATCTCAGGCACCGAGCCGCAATTGAAGGCGATCACCGGCGTACCGCAGGCCATGCTCTCGATCATAACCAGGCCGAAAGGCTCGGGCCAGGAAATGGGAAACAGCAGCGCCGCGGCCTTGCCGAGGAATTCCGCCTTTTGCACGTCGTTGATTTCGCCGATGAATTCGACATGCGGGCTGGCGTCCAGGACCGGCCTGACCTGCTGGTCGAAATAGTCCTGGTCGGCGGGGTCCACCTTGGCCGCCATTTTGAGAGTCATGCCGGCGCGCCGGGCGATCTCGATGGCTTGCAGCGGACCCTTGTCGGGGCAGACGCGGCCCAGGAAAGCGAGATAGCCGCCCTCGCCCTTGCCTTCCTTCAGGAGGGTTTCAGGCAGGCCATGATAGACGGTGCCCATCCAGTTCACCGGCGGCACAGGCAGGCGCTGATGGTCGGAAATCGATACCAGCGGCATATGGGGAAAGGCGCGGTAGATGGCCGGCAGTTCGGGCAGGTCCTGGCGGCCATGCAGGGTGGTCAGGGTCTTGTGCGCCATGCCGCGGAACAGCGGATTGTGGAAAAAATCGATGTGAAAATGGATGACATCGAATTCGTCGCGACGGGCCGCCACCTGCTGCAGCATGAGCAGGTTGTAGGGCGTGCTGTTATGGATGCCGTCCAGCCGCAGCGCCCGGGGCACGATGGGCACCAATTGGGCAGCGGTGCGGGAATCACCTGACGCAAAAAGCGTCACGTCATGGCCCTGGGCGACAAGTTCCTCGGTCAGCCAGGACACCACCCGTTCGGTTCCGCCATAAAGCGTGGGCGGGACACTTTCCACCAAAGGGGCGATTTGCGCGATTTTCATGGCAGACAACCCCAAGTCACAGAATGGCAGCGGCTTATTCACAACGGCGTTTGTGCCGCTCCGGTTCCTTTTTCTTCGCAATTGCATCAATTTGGGCCTTGAGACGCCCGGCGGGCCTGTTGCCGCAATTGACTTGGGGATTTCCGCGCATAGTCTGCGAGGCATATGGCAAAAGACTTTATTGGCTATCAGGCTTTGACCGATGCGGCGCTGCGTGGCGTCGTGCGCGACGCGTTGCGGCGCATCGAAAAGTCCGGCCTGATTGGCGCGCACCATTTCTATCTGACCTTCCGAACCCATGCCGATGGTGTGGACATTCCGGAGTTCCTCAAGGAGCAGTATCCGGAGGAAATGACCATCATCATCCAGCACCAGTATTGGGCGCTGAAGGTGAAGGACGATTATTTCGAGGTGACGCTGACCTTCAAGAAGCTGCCGGCGCCGCTGCATATTCCCTTCAATGCCCTCACCGCCTTTTTCGACCCCGGGGTGCAGTTCGGCCTGCAGTTCCGTGCCGAGGGCGATGTCGCCAAGGCCGCCACCGGCCCCGTGATGGTGCCGAACAATCCGCCGGAAAAGGCGGAAGAAGACGCGGCCGAACCGGATGCCAAGCCGGCGGAAAAGCCCGCTCCCGGCGAAGTGGTGAGCCTGGATTCTTTTCGCAAAAAATAGCTCGAAGACCTTCCCCTATGACCAAGACACGCACCGAAACCGATACTTTCGGACCGATTGAAGTTGACGCCAGCCGCTATTGGGGGGCGCAGGCCCAGCGCAGCCTCGGCAATTTCAAGATCGGCTGGGAAAAGC
>JBBSKJ010000334.1:0-3192 GCA_038256475.1 Micropepsales bacterium
CGTCGCCGGCGCGCCAGTCCATCGCGCTGGAATTGCGGATGCCCGTGGCGAAGTGTTCGCCGTCGGCCAGCTTCTGGCCCGGTTTGGCTTCGTCAAACCGCCAGATGCCGCCGCGGAAGGCCAGCAGCGGACAGGGCATGAGGCCCTTCGGCTTGGCTTCCTTGGGGTTCTTGGGGTCGGGGCAATTGTTGACGCCGCCGCCGCCATCGATCGAAACATACAGGCTGCCCTTGCCGTCAAAGGCGAGGGGGTGATTGCTGGGCGTGATGCCGTCCACGATCACTTCGGATTTGGTGGGGACCAGCATGTCGTCCAGCGTGAAGCGATGGATCTGGGTGCCCGAGGCGGCATAGAGCGAACCCTTCCACACCTTGATGCCGGTGCCCTGGTCGACCGTGCCCACGCCGAAATTCGCCTTTTGCAGCACGGTGTGATCGGACGCCAGGCGCAGCGCGATGATGCCGACGGACGGGTCCTTGGCGCCGTGACGGGTGGAGACATAGACATCGTTGCCGCGCAGCGCCATGTGGCGGATGGGACCCAGATTGTCGGCCACCACCTGGGCATGGAAGCCCTTGGGCAGGATCAGGCCATCGGGTTGTTGCGCAAAAGCAGGCACCGCGCCGCACAACAGTGCGGCGGCACAGATCAACGTCTTCATGAATTCTCCCCAGACAGCCCAATTGTCAGCGGCGCGAGCCTAGCTTGCGGTTCTGGGGCCCGCAATATCAGCCACGCCGCGCTCTGGGATGCGCATTTTCATAGGTTTTCAGCAGCTGGCTGGTCTCGATCGCGGTGTAGATCTGGGTGGTGGAAAGGGAGGAATGGCCCAGCAATTCCTGCACGCTGCGCAGGTCGCCGCCGCCTTGCAGGATATGGGTGGCGAAGGAATGGCGCAGGGCATGAGGCGTGGCCTTTTCCGGCAAACCCAAGCGCCCGCGCAGTTTCTGCATCAGGGCCTGGGCCTCGCGCGCGCTCATCGGCAGGCCCCGCCGCGACAGGAACAGCGGCGATGACGGCGCGCCGGTGAAGGGAATCTGGTCGGCATAGGTCTGAAGCGCTTCGCGCAGCAAGGGCAGCATCGGCACGCTGCGTTCCTTGCGGCCCTTGCCGACCACGGTCAGGCTTTCGCCCAGCGGCACATCACCACGCTTCAGGCCCAGCGCCTCGGAAATGCGCAGGCCCGCGCCATAGAGCAGCGTCAGCAGCGCCGCATCGCGCGCCCCCAGCCATTCCACATTGTGTTCGCCTGCTTCCTCGATGGCGCGTACCGCATCCACCGCCGTCAGCGGCCGTGGCAGCGGCCGGCGCACCCGCGGGGTGCGGATGGACCGGGCGGCGGCATTTTCCAGAATGCCTTCGCGGGCGAGGAATTTGTAGAAACTGCGCACCGCCGCCAGCGCCCGCTGCACCCCGCCCGCGCCCAGCCCTTCACTGCGCCGGCAAGATATAAAAGCGCGGATGTCGGCGGGCTTTAGTTTGGCCAGCGCCTTGGCCGTCACCGCGCCGCCGACATGCTGGGCCTGAAAGCCGATAAAGCGCGCCACGTCATCGCCGTAAGCGCGCAAGGTGTTGGGCGAGGCGCGCCGCTCATGCGCCAGCATTTGCAGCCAGCTTTTGCGAAGAGCGTCGGCGCTTTCGCTCACTTGCCCTCTTCCATCACTTAATCGTGACGTTGGCCTTTTTGGCGTCGGCGACGAAGGCGGCCAGGCCCTTGTCGGTCAAGGGATGGCTGATCAGCTTCTTGAAGATGTCGCTCGGCATGGTGCCGACATCGGCGCCGGCCAGAATCGACTCGCGCACATGGCTGATGCTGCGGATCGAGGCCGCCAGGATTTCCGTCTTGAAGCCGTAATTGTCATAGACGGTGCGGATATCGCGGATCAGTCCCATGCCGTCTTCGCCCGCATCGTCGACGCGGCCGATGAAGGGCGAAATGAATGTCGCGCCGGCCTTGGCAGCCATCCAGGCCTGCACCGGCGAGAAGCAGAGGGTGACATTGACCATGGTGCCGTCCTTGGCCAGCGCGGCGCAGGCCTTCAGCCCGTCCCAGGTCAGCGGCACTTTCACGGCGATGTTCTTGGCGATCTTGGTCAGGATCGCGGCTTCCTTCATCATGCCGTCATAGTCGGTGGCCAGCACCTCGCCGCTCACCGCGCCGGGCACGACCGAACAGATTTCCTTGAGCGATTCGACATAGTCGCGGCCCGTCTTGGCGGCCAACGAAGGATTGGTGGTGACGCCGTCGACCAGGCCGCTGGCGGCATATTCGCGGATTTCCGCCACATCGGCGGTGTCGAGGAAGATTTTCATGGACCAAAGACCTTATTTATTGACCTGGGATTGGGGCGGGGCGTACCCCATTCTAACCCATGATACGCGCCCGCTTAAACCCCGCTTCGCATGCGGAAATCCAGCCCAAAACGGTGGCCAAAACCATCGTAGGGGTGCTGCTGCCGCTGCCGTTGGCGGGGGCGTATGACTACAAACTGCCGCCGGGCACGGATGTTCCGCGCGGCACGCTGGTGGCGGCGCCGCTGGGGAACCGCACCGTGCTGGGCGCGGTGTGGGGTGCGTGCGAAGGCATAGTGGGTGACAACCGGCTGAAGGTGGCGGAGCCGCTGGAGGGCGCGCCGCGCCTGCCGGAAAAATTGTGCGACTTCATCGATTGGGTGGCCGATTACACCCTGAACCCGCCGGGCGCGATCCTGGCGATGGCCTTGCGGTCGCGCGGCGCCTTCGAGCCGGAAACCAAACGCATCGCCTATGTCCGCGGCTCCATCACGCCGCCGCGCATGTCGGCGGCGCGGGTGCGGGCGCTGGAAGTGGCAGGTGATGGGCTGGCGCGCAGCGTCACGGGATTGGCGGAAGACGCCAATGTGTCGGCCGCCGTGGTGCGCGGGCTTGTGACAGGTGGCGCGCTGATTCCCACCGAGCTGCCGGAGTTCGCGCCTTTCAAACAACCGGAAGCATCTTTCGCCGCGCCGAAGCTTAGCGACGATCAGACCGCCGCCGCCAAGGCGCTGCGCGAAGCGGTCACGGACGCGAAGTTCTCCGCCCATCTGCTGGACGGCGTTACCGGGTCGGGCAAGACCGAAGTCTATTTCGAAGCCATCGCGGCGGCGTTGGAAACCGGCAAGCAGGTGATGATCCTGCTGCCCGAGATCGCGCTGACGGTGCAATTCCTGGAAC
>JBBSKJ010000335.1:0-3189 GCA_038256475.1 Micropepsales bacterium
GGCTGGTGCGCACCAGCTTGTTGATGGTCTCGATCATGTGCACCGGGATACGGATGGTGCGCGCCTGATCGGCGATCGAGCGGGTGATGGCCTGGCGGATCCACCAGGTCGCATAGGTCGAGAACTTATAACCGCGGCGGTACTCGAACTTGTCGACCGCCTTCATCAACCCGATATTACCTTCCTGGATCAGGTCCAGGAACTGCAGGCCGCGGTTGGTGTATTTCTTGGCGATGGAGATCACGAGGCGCAGGTTGGCCTCGATCATTTCCTTCTTGGCAACGCCGGATTCGCGCTCGCCCTTTTGCACGGTCTGGACGTTGCGGCGGAATTCCGACACCGACTGGCGGGTTTCCGAGGCCATGGCCTGGATGTCGTCGCGCAGGGATTTGATCTTGTCGCGTTCGTCAGTGACGAAATCGTGCCAGCCCAGGCCCGACAGGCGGCCGACGCGGCGGGCCCAGTTGGGGTCGAGTTCATTGCCGAAATACTGTTTGAGGAATTCGGCGCGTTCCACGCCATGGCTTTCGGCCAGGCGCAGCAGCTTGCCTTCCAGGCCCACCAACCGCTTGTTGATGCCATACATCTGGTCGACAAGCGCTTCGATACGGTTGTTGTTGAGCTTGAGCGACTTCACCAGGTCCATGGTCTCGTTGCGCAGCTTCTTGAAGCGGCGTTCCTGACCGGTGGAAAGCTCGTCGCTGGCCAGCGCGGCTTCCACCGACGCGTCCTGGAGCTTGCCCAGCTTCTTGTAAAGATTGGCGATGGCGTCCAGCGACGCCAGCACCTGCGGCTTCAGCGCGGCTTCCATGGCCGACAAGGGCAGATTGCCTTCATCGTCGAAATCATCGCCGTCATCGGCGGGCGCGGCGCCATCACCGCCCTCGCCGCCTTCGCCTTCCGCTTTGGGTTCGGCCGGCTTGGGCACAGGCGCGGGCTTGGGCGGTTCCGGCTTCTTGAATTCGGGCACTGGCGGCGCGGCAGTCGGCGGCGTGCCCATGCCATTGTTGAGCGGCTGGCCATCGGGACCGACCGGCGGCGGCACATTGGCGGGCTGGCCATCGGGACCGGCGCCATACATGGCTTCCAGGTCGATGATGTCGCGCAGCAGCACCTTGCCTTCGTTGAGTTCGTCGCGCCACACGGTGAGCGCCTCAAAGGTCAGCGGGCTTTCGCACAGGGCGCCGATCATCAGCTCGCGGCCGGCTTCGATGCGCTTGGCGATGGCGATTTCGCCTTCGCGGCTGAGCAATTCGACGCTGCCCATTTCGCGCAGATACATGCGCACCGGATCATCGGTGCGGTCATACTGTTCGCCGGCCTTGGCGGTGGTGGCCAGCGCCTTGCTGCCCTCGGCGGCAACGACAGCGCCGCCCTCCTCGCCTTCCTCGGCTTCTTCGCTTTCGATGACGTTGATGCCCATTTCGTTGAGCATCGCCATCGTGTCTTCGATCTGCTCGGACGAGGTCTTGTCCGACGGCAGAACCTTGTTCAGTTCGTCATAGGTGACATAGCCGCGCGTCTTGGCCTTGGCGATCATCTTGCGGACACCGACATCCGACATGTCGAGCAGCGGCGAGTCCGCATCACCCGGCGCTTCATTATCACCCGGCTTCTTGGGCGCAATCTTGTTGGACTTGATGGGCGGCACCACGGCCTGCGCCGCCTTGGGATCGACCTTGCCCTTGGCCTTGGCGAGCTTGGCGTCTTCCTTGGCCTTGGCGGCGATTTGCGCCTTGGTCAGCTTCTCGATCTTTTCGGCCTTCTTGGGCGCCAGCTTGACAGCGGCCGCCTTGGATTTGGAATCGGACTTGGCAGCCTTCACCGGCTTGGCGGCGGCCTTCACGGGCTTGGCGGATTTCTTCGCGGGCGATGCCTTGGAAGCCGCGGCTTTCGCTGCCGGCTTCTTGAGGGGCTTTGCCGGTTTCTTAGAAGAGGCTTTCGTCACGCTTGAACTACCCTAAATGTTGCCGCGCCCATCGTTCGGCCGGTCTGAAAGCGCCTTGCGGCGTTCCAGCAGGCGCCGCGCATCGGTCGGGTGCCCCGCCAGCTCGCGCAAATCCGAGACGGCACGCTGAAAACTGGCAAGAGGGTCTTCGACCGGATGACCCGCAAAACGCACGAGCAGTTCGGCCATTCCCTTATGCGTGAAATGGGCTTGAACCCCAGCTTTTTCAAGGCTGGAGCCGGAAGCGGCGAGGTTTAGAAGTTCGTGGCGCAGCCTGTCAAGCGAAGGGTCCGACAAGTCCAAAACCGCCAGAGATTCAGCCTCCGCGAGTGCAATTTCCGGGGATTCAACCAGAAGACGTCCAAGTTCCGTCTCTTTGGCTGCCCGGACGGCTTCGTTGGCCTGGCGGGGGCCGGCCTGCCCGGCCCGGACCAGAGCGCTGGCGCTGGCGGCGTAAGAAACCGCCTCGGGGGAGCCCGGCAGGGGGCGGGGCTTGAAGTCGCTCCGGAACTTCCCCCCGGGGCGAAAGGCCTGGCGGGCCGGGCCGCGATCGCCCCTTGGCGGGGACGAGCGTTTCTTGAAATTCTCGAACACCAGCTGGTCGAAACCGCGACGGTAATAATCGGCCACCTTGGAGTCCGTGATCCGATCGACGATTTCCTTGAGATTGTGCTCCAGCCCGGCGCGGCGTTCGGGGGTGGAGAGGTCCTTGCCCTCGGTCTCGGTGCGCCACAAAAGCTGGGACAGCGGCAGCGCGGTTTCCAGCTGCACCGACATGGCGCCGGCCCCGTTATGGGCGATGAAACTGTCAGGGTCTTCGCCATCGGGCAGGAAGACAAAGCGCAGACTGTAACCGGCCTTCAGATGGGGCAGCGCCAGATGGGCGGCCCGGTGCGCCGCTTTCAATCCGGCGGCATCGCCATCGAATGCCAGGATCGGTTCCGGCGCGGTGCGCCAGAGCAGATGCAGCTGGTCCTCGGTCATCGCCGTGCCCAGCGGCGCCACGGCATGGGTGAAGCCGGCGCGCGCCAGGCCGATCACATCCATATAGCCTTCGGCGACGATGATGGTGCCAGCCTTGATGGCGGCAGCGCGGGCACCTGCGAAATTGTATAGCTGCGAACCCTTGGAAAACAGCGAGGTTTCGCCGGTATTGATGTATTTTGGCTTGGCATCGGCTTCCAGCGCGCGCGCGCCGAATGCCACGATGCGGCTGCGCCCGTCGCCGATGGGAAACATCA
>JBBSKJ010000336.1:0-3183 GCA_038256475.1 Micropepsales bacterium
CGGTGGTGAAGCTGTCGTGGATCGAGCCGAGGTCGCCCGCGACCATGGCGAACAGGTAGCTCGGCTTGGGGAAGGGGTCGTCCCAGCGCGCGAAGTGGCGCCCATCGGCGAGGTCGCCGCGGTCGACGAGGTTGCCGTTGGACAGCAGCACCGGATACTGCTCCTTGGCGGCCTCGATCCGCACCGTGAAGACCGACAGATTGTCGGGCCGGTCGAGGAAATAGGTGATGCGGCGAAAGCCTTCCGGCTCGCACTGGGTGCAGAACATGCCGCTGGAGAGGAACAGGCCTTCCAGCGCGGTGTTGGCGCTGGGATTGATCTCGGAAACAATCTCCAGCGTGAATGCGTCCGGCACGCGCGGCAGGGTCAGGCTCTTGTCATCCAGCAGGTAGTCGCCCGCCGACAGCACACGGCCATCCAGCGTCACCGACAGCAGTTTTTGATTTTCGCCATGCAGAACCAGGGGGCCGCTTCCACGCTGGCGTTCGATCGCCAGCCGGGCGGTGACGCGGGTGGCTTCGGACTCCAGCGCGAAATCCAGCTGGACGGTGGGAATGCGAAATTCGGGCGCCCGGTAATCGGCAAGATGAATGGCGCGGGGTTCTTCGGTACGCATGACGGACTCGCCGGAAGGGAGCGGCTTTATAGCCCGCCCAACGGGTCCGTCATACCTAATAGACTTGCAACACCGTCATTTCACGTCCGTCGTAAAGTACGCGATACGTCCGGGTGTAGTCCGGCTTGTTGCCGTCCGCCCTGTCCCACCCAAACAACGCCCCTTTGGGGTGGTGCAGCACCACATATTTCACGCGGGCTTGCATCAATTGCTGTTTCTGCGCCGTCAGGTCGGCTGTTTCGAGCCGGTTCCCCAGAGTGATGCCCATCTGACGGGAGGTTTCACCCTGTACGATGGCTTTGCCATGACAGGCTGAAAGGGTCATATAGGCGTTGCCATTGCCGTAACCTGACGGCAGGTCCAGCACGCCGAAATCTCCCGTATCCTTGGCGATGCGCTCCAGCGCCACCGGGCAGGCTACCGGCGTGACCGCCAGGTTGGTCGGCGTGAAATCCAGCAGCATCAGCCCCACGACCAGCGACAGGCCAACCCGCGCGCCTGTAGAACGATGGCGCCAGGCCACCACGATGGCGTGCGCAATGGCGACGCCGAGAAACAAATACACGAACACCACGGCACGCGCTGGGGTGCGGACATTGGCGAAGAAGGGAAGCTTGGCGAGGATGATGCCGGGCAGATGCAAGGGCGTGACATGGCCGCTCACATGTAGCGCCTCGCCACTGGCGATCACGGCAAAGAACGCTATGCCGCCCAGGGCATAATAGAGCTTGCGGCGATCGGGCTGCGTCAGAGCCCATACCAGAAGGGCCGCGTTGAATATGCCCAGATAGACCGTGCCTTCCCAGGCATTGCCGGTGATGGCGCTGTAGACGCCCTCCCCCCACCGCGCCAACAGGTGCGTGGGGGGAAAGGCAAACCAGGCCAGCAGGTCGGCCACGAACATGTTGGTGCCGACGTAATAAACGGACGCATTCAGGCCCGATATCAGCATCGGAACCAGCCATGGCGACAGCAGCAGGGCGGCGCCGCCGCCGCACAGCGCGGGTGCGGCCAGCCCCCAGTCGCGCGGCCATCGCCCGTCCCGGATACGCAGATACAGAAGGTGGAACGCCATGAAATAGAGCGCGTAGAAAAGATAATACCAGCTCGACAGGGCCGACAGCGCCATCATCGCCGCCGCACCCGCCAGCCAGCGCAGGCTGCGCTGCTCCAGCGCCATCAGATAGAACAGCACGAACAGCGGCAGGAACTGGATGGTGCTGACATGCGTATGGTGCATCGCCTGCGCCACATGCCAGGGATTGAAGGCGAAGATGAATCCCGCCAGCGCTGCGCCGATATCACGTCCGGGAACGTCGCCTAGCAGATATCGGGCCAGGTAAAAGGCGCTGGCCGCCGCCAGCGGAAAGGAGGAAAGCAAAGTAAGATTGTGCAACGTCATCACGGTGGCGAGATCGGCGCCAAAAACCTTGCTGAGCAGGGCTACTGCGGTGACTTGCGGCCAGGCGAATGAGTGATAGGCCAGTGATGTCCCTTCGGGATACCGAATCCGGGAGGTGAAAAAGAAGTCGCGCCAGCCTTGCGCGGTTGTGGCGTGCCAGCTGTTCCAGAAATCCTGCAGATTGTCTTCCGGCGGTCCAATCAGAGCCGATGAAAGCTGCGTCGTCCACGGCCAGAAAAGGATTGCGGTGAGCAGGGTGAAGCCGGCTAGAACCAGCAGACCGCGCGCAATACAGTTGCGACGAAACTCAGGACGCGTCGAGGGGCCCTCCAGCGCGATAGAGGGCATAATCATCAGGCCGGCCGCTTGACCTCGGTCAGCAGGTCCTGCGCCTGGTGCGCCAGTTCGGCCAGCGCATTGGGCATGTCTTCGCCCGACTTGCGCGCCCAGTCCACCAGGCTGTTGGCGAAAGCGGCCAGCTTGGGCGCGCTGGCGATCAGGCGGGCCTGTTCCTCGACCTTGGACGGGTCGAGGTCATATTCCGCGCCCGGCACGCGCCAGCCGCCCCATTCCGCATCGCCGGTGATGACGACGGGATAGGTGCCCGGCACCGGATGGCGGGCGCAGTCTTCCTCGGGTTGCCACTTGTTGCGGGCCCGCACCACGCGCCAGGCCTGGGACGTTGCGGGCATCTTGTCGCCCAGCGGTTCCTCGCTCAGCAATTCATCGGCGGCGAATTCGCGGCCCAGGCCGACATCGTAATGCACGCGGATGGGCTCATCGATGCCCTTGGCCCAATGCGGCACGACATGCTCGATCAGCGCCCAGGTGCCGACCGGCTTCACATATACCCGCTGGTTCTTGTGGAACTGCGCTTTGGCCATGACAAAGGTTTCCGAAACTGCCCGCCCAGCCTAGGGAAGTGCTGTTAAACCCCGGTTAAGGTCATTGCTGCGTTTCGATCAAAAACGCTACTTTCCCTGCGAAAATGGAAAGCCCCTGCATCAAAATCTGCACCTACGACCAGGCCAGCGGGCTTTGTTCCGGCTGTGGGCGCACCCTGGCGGAAATCGGGAACTGGTTTTCCATGACGGATGACGAGCGAAGCGCGGTGATGGCAGTGTTGCCGGGGCGGCTCAAGGATTTGTCTTCGCCAGCCAGCTGA
>JBBSKJ010000337.1:0-3172 GCA_038256475.1 Micropepsales bacterium
AGGATCAGAATGGGGATGAAAATGCCCGCCAGAATGGCGAGCAGCCGCCAGAAATTTCCGGTCGAGAGCTGCCAGGCGCGGCGCAACACCGGCACGCTTTCCGCGACCGCGAGCGCGGGCAACAAAGCCAGGAAGCGCGGCACGGTAAAAATCAGGACGCCATAAACCAGCAGCACCAGCCCCGCCATGGCCGGTCCCGGCGTGCCGGCTGTGCCCGTGGCCGCGGTGCCGATTACCAGGATGGGAATCACGAAAGCGAGAAGCAGGCCCACAAAGGCCAGAAACGCCCGGAACATCCGCCATTCCTCGGCACCGAAGGCAACATGCGCCCAGGTCGGAGCGCTGCGCGTTCCCAGCGCCAGTTGCACCACGGCGACATACATCATCGCATGGAGCAGCAGCGCCGCGATGATATAGCCCACCATCATCAACATGGTGGGGCCCAGCGTGGCAGTGGCGCCGCTCGCCATCGCTTCGATGACGGCGTTGTAATAGCGCTGGAAGGAGAAGAACCCCAGGATGGTGGCCAGCACCATGGGAATCCAGATCAAGCCGATGATCCCGCCGAGATTCGCGGCGGTAAAAATATAGGCATCGCGGATTGTCGCGACGACCGGAACCCGTGCCATCACCCGGCCTTAAAATTCATCAAACGGGCGCAGGTCGTCGAACACCGGCGCCTGGGGCGCGGTCGCGTCGTGCCACAGGCCCATGGCCCAGGCCGTCAACGCGGCGGCAATCGGCAGTTTGGCCAGGCCCACCAGCGGTTCGGCCACAAGGGCCAGCTTGCGGCGTGGCACAAAGGCGGCGACGCCGATGGCGGCAGCCGCCAGCAGGCCGGCGCCCAGCGCCAGCTTTGCGTAATTGGTCCCTTTGCCTTCGGCCATTGTCGTACCGCCTGTTCTGTCCAGACCTGTATATGGGGCAGCTATGCTGCCGTCATCAAGCCCGCCGCACGCTTAATCACTGCCGCGTCACAAAACACGCAGGCCGGCGCAGCATGGCATTCCAGTTTACATAAAATCGTTAAAACGCGCGCCAAATAAGGCGCATGCGAATCAGCCCTTTGGGCTTCAGCCGGCCAGCCGGCATAGCAAAAGGCCTGCTGTCTTTGGACAACAGGCCTTTGCCTATTTGTACTGAAACGCCAGGCGATTCGCCAATTACGGCGCGGTATTGCCGCCGCCAGCGCCAGTAGTATTGGTAGACGTGAACTTGCCCGTCCCTTCGGTCCGATTTCCGCTCTGTTCCGAAACGACGATAGCAACACCAACCAGGATCGCGACGCCGGCAGCGCCAAGGATGATCGCGCCGGTTTCCGTCTGGGCCTTAGTCACGCCAGCCGGCTTGCCGGGGGCGAGAGCACCGGTGGTCGTCGCGGCGAAAGCCGAAGAACCAACAAGCACAGCCGCCGTAAACGCACCAACAACACTCTTATAAGAAAACATAGGCTTTCCCCCTTTATGTTGGGCGCATACTTCCTCGAAGGTCCGCCGCAAGTCAACCGGACTTTCATAATTCCCTTTTGACTGTTGCCAAAAGGCTTTACCGCATTGCCGGGGGCAAAAGCCGGAGCGCTTTTGGAACATTTTGGGGGTCTGAGACCGGTCAAAAATCCCGATATGGCCTGTTATTAGGATTATAGTCCTTTGCCCCACCCTTTCTCGACCTGCTAAGGCCTCCCGCATGAGCACAAAACTGCAGATTGTCGGGGGTGGGTTGGCCGGGTCGGAGGCCGCCTGGCAGGCCGCAGAAGCCGGCGGGGAGGTGATTCTCTATGAAATGCGCCCTCTGCGCGCCACCGACGCACACCAGACCGATTCTCTGGCCGAGCTGGTCTGTTCCAACTCCTTCCGCTCCGACGACGCCCAGAACAACGCCGTGGGCCTGCTGCACGAAGAGATGCGGCAGGCCGGTTCGCTGATCATGCGCGCCGCCGATGCGCACAAGCTGCCCGCGGGCGGCGCATTGGCGGTAGACCGGCACGGCTTTTCCGCCGCCGTGACCCAGGCGCTGGAAAACCACCCCCGGGTGAAAATCTCGCGCGCCGAAATCACCACCCTTCCCCCGGCCGATTGGGGTAGCACCATCATCGCCACCGGGCCGCTGACCTCTGCCAGCCTGGGCGCGGCGATCGGCGAAGCGTCGGGTCAGGATCAGCTCGCTTTCTTCGACGCCATCGCCCCCATCATCCACCGCGAATCGATCGATTTCGACATCGCCTGGTTTCAGTCACGCTATGACAAGGAAGGGCCGGGCGGGGGCGTCGCCGACTATATCAATCTGCCGCTGGATGAAGCCCAGTATAAAGCCTTTGTGGCCGCGCTGATCGCCGGCGAGAAGACCGATTTCAAGGAATGGGAAAAATCCACGCCCTATTTTGAAGCCTGCCTGCCCATCGAAGTGATGGCGGCGCGCGGCGAACAGACCCTGGCGTTCGGCCCGATGAAACCGGTGGGCCTGCAGGATCCGCGCACCAGCCAGCGTCCCCATGCGGTGGTGCAGCTGCGCCAGGACAACAAGCTTGGCACACTGTGGAACATGGTCGGCTTTCAGACCAAGCTTCGCCACGCCGAGCAGGTGCGCATCTTCCGCACCATTCCCGGATTGGAGAATGCGCAGTTCGCCCGGCTGGGCGGACTGCACCGCAACACCTTCATCAATTCGCCGCGCCTGCTGGATGCACAACTGCGCCTGAAGACACAGCCCCATCTGCGCTTCGCCGGCCAGATCACGGGGGTGGAAGGCTATGTCGAAAGCGCCGCCATCGGCCTTCTGGCGGGACGTTTCGCGGCCGCGGAAGTGCTGGGCGCAGCCGTCACCCCGCCACCGCAAACCACCGCCTTCGGCGCCCTGCTCGCCCATATCACCGGGGGCGCCGACGAACGCACCTTCCAGCCGATGAATGTCAATTTCGGACTGTTTCCGCCCTTTCCCAAGACTGCGAAAATTCGCGGAAAAGACCGCAAACAGGCCATGAGCAAGCGTGCCCTGGAGGATCTGTCCGGCTTGCTGGGCGGCAAACAGGCGGCTGAATAGTTCGGCGAAACCGGGTACAGTTCCGAACGTTGTCAAAACAGCAACAAAGCGGATCAGATCATGGATATTCCTCTCGAACTTTCCTTCCACAACATTGAATCGTCCGACGCGCTCAAGGCGGGGGTCCGAGAAC
>JBBSKJ010000338.1:0-3118 GCA_038256475.1 Micropepsales bacterium
AAGCTTCGGTGCGCCGGTGGTGTTCGACGCCACCCATTCGGTGCAGCAGCCCGGTGGACAGGGCGACAAGTCAGGCGGCGACCGCACCATGGTGCCGTATCTGGCGCGCGCCGCGGTTGCGGCTGGCGTGGCCTGCGTCTTCATGGAAGTGCACCAGGACCCTGACAAGGCGCCGTCTGACGGACCCAACATGGTCAAGCTCGCGGATTTTCCGCTGTTGCTCGAACAGCTGGTGGAAATCGACGCGATCGTAAAAAGATAATCCTCATGCTGAGCTTGTCGAAGCATGGGGACGTTCCGCACCCTTCGACTAGCTCGGGGTGAGGCTCACACCGTGCTGGCTGTCCAGGCGCCCAGCAGGCCGATCGCTGCCAGGATGGTGAGCGCGATCACCGACAGCATTGAAAGAGCGAAGCCGAGGGCGCGATTGGTGGGTTTGTCGGGCGCGTAGGTGAGCATGTAGATCACCCGACCCAGGCACCAGATCAGTCCGATCAGGGCGGGCAACCAACCCTGAAAATAAAGCGCCGCCAGCCAGAGGGCCGGCAGGAAGACGGTCATCTGCTCCACGGTGTTGCCCTGTACCCGTAGAGCGCATTCCAGTTCCGGCGCGCCCGACATGGCCGGTGCGCGCACGCCGGTGCGACCGCGGGTGCGGGCGACCAAAATCGCCATTGCGATGGAGATCAGGATCGCCACCAGGGTGACGATACCGGTCAGGATGATGGCGGGTGCGGCCAAGCTCATAGCGTCTCTCTCACGGCTTATTCCCCCAAAAGACGCCGCGCCTTGTTTGGCGCTGCGCACTCGCTTAGAACCCGGCAAGACTAAGGGAGTTCCCCCATGACCGCCATCCTCGACATCGCCGGCCGCGAAATCCTCGACTCCCGGGGAAATCCCACCGTGGAAGTCGATGTGCGGCTGGAAGACGGCAGTACGGGGCGCGCCGCGGTCCCCTCGGGAGCTTCGACCGGGGCCCATGAGGCAGTCGAGCTGCGCGATGGCGGCAAGCGCTATGGCGGCAAGGGCGTGGAAAAGGCCGTGGCGGCGGTAAACGGCGAGATCTTCGACGCGCTGGGCGGACTGGACGCCGAAGATCAGGTCAAGATCGACCGCGCCATGATCCAGCTGGACGGCACCCCCAACAAGGCGCGGCTGGGCGCCAATGCCATTCTGGGCGTCAGCCTGGCGGTCGCCAAGGCGGCGGCCAATGCCGCCAACCTGCCGCTCTATCGCTATGTCGGCGGCGCCAAGGCGCAGCTTCTGCCGGTGCCGATGATGAACATCATCAATGGCGGCGCGCATGCCGACAATCCGATCGACTTCCAGGAATTCATGATCATGCCGGTGGGGGCGTCCAGCTTCCGCGAGGCGCTGCGCATGGGCGCGGAAATCTTCCATACCTTGAAGAAGCAGCTGGCCGATGCCAGTCACAACACCAATGTCGGCGACGAGGGCGGCTTCGCGCCCAACCTGAAATCGCCCGATGAGGCGCTGACCTTTATTTCCAAGGCGGTGGAGAAGGCCGGTTACAAGCTGGGCGACGATGTTTTCTTCGCGCTCGATCCGGCTTCGACCGAGTTCTTCAAGAACGGCAAGTATGTTTTGGAAGGCGAGGGCAAGACCCTCAGCCCAGACGAAATGGTCAAACTCTATGCCGACCTGTGCAAACGCTATCCCATCGTCTCCATCGAGGACGGCATGGCCGAAGACGACTGGGCCGGCTGGAAGGGTTTGACCGACGCGGTGGGCAAGACCGTCAACCTGGTGGGCGACGATCTGTTCGTCACCAATGTGAAGCGGCTGAAGCAGGGGATCGACCAGCAGACCGCCAACGCCATCCTGATCAAGGTCAACCAGATCGGCTCGCTGACCGAGACGCTGGACACGGTCGAGATGGCGCACAAGGCCGCCTACAAGGCGGTAATGAGCCATCGATCCGGCGAGACCGAGGATTCCACCATCGCCGACCTGGCCGTGGCGACCAATTGCGGCCAGATCAAAACCGGCAGCCTCGCCCGGTCGGACCGCCTGGCCAAGTACAATCAGCTGCTGCGGATCGAGGAACAGCTTGGGGATACGGCCATCTATGCCGGTCGTTCGATCCTGCGCGCCTAGCTGCTGCCGATACAAGGTCGAGGCCCGGCTCCCCCGCGAGCGAAGCGACCAGCGGGGGAGGTGCCCGCAGCACCGTCAGGTGCGAAGGGCGGAGGGGGCAAAGATTAACGCGCGGTCCGGTAAGTTCCTTGAATCATTTACACAATCCCTCTTGACCGCGCGAATCAGTGTGTGATTCGTTGTGTGAATGCGAATCAAGCGTTCGGTCTCCCGTTTTTTTGCTGTTTTGGTCTTTCCGGCGCTCAGTCTCGCCGTGGTCAGCTATTTCGGCAGCTACGCCATCTGGGGCCATCGCGGCATTCTCGCCCTTCAGGATACCCACGCCGAACTGGGCCTCAAGCAGCAGCAGCTGGCCGAGCTCAAGGACAGTCGCGCCCGGCTGGAACATCGCATCGGCCTGATGGAAAAGAATGGCGCCGATCCCGACCTGGTCGAAGAACTTTCCCGCAGCGAATTGCTGACCTCCGCGCCGGGTCAAGTCGCCGTTTCAAGAACGGCCCGCTAAACCTTCCGAAAATTGCGCAGCTTCACCCTTCGTTTCCGCAAGCATTGCGCGGGCGAACAGTGTTCGCTTTCGCAGCGCAATAAAATAACAACGCTCTTGCCAAGGCTGCGCGGGCTTGCAACAAACCGTTTCCTTCGCTTTCAAAAATCAAAAAACGGTACCCCAACCGCCCATGCCCGACGCCCCCAAAAGCAATTCGGATTCCCTCAAAAAACTCTATGCGGACATGCTGTTGATCCGCCGCTTCGAGGAGCGGGCAGGTCAGCTTTACGGCATGGGCCTGATCGGCGGCTTCTGCCACCTATATATCGGCCAGGAAGCCGTGGTGGTCGGCCTGATGGGCGCGGCCCAGGAAGGCGACCAGCAGATCACCGCCTATCGCGACCATGGCCACATGCTGGCCGCCGGCATGGACCCCAAGGGCGTCATGGCCGAGCTCACCGGCCGCAAGGACGGCTATTCCCACGGCAAGGGCGGCTCCATGCACATGTTCAG
>JBBSKJ010000339.1:0-3101 GCA_038256475.1 Micropepsales bacterium
CAGCTTCCGCGCCAGTTCGGCGGACTGGTTGTAACGCCGCTGCCAGAGCCGCCAGCGATGCAACGGCACCGGCACGATAAGATCGCAATCGGCAAGGCTGGTCCGTCCGCTGCGCCCCAGCCAGCGGGAAAAGCCCGGCACCAGATCAAGCCGGTCGGCATGTTTCAGCGCCAGGATGGCGCCGCGGCTTTTGTCGTCATAGGCGAGGATGGCGCGGGCGGTATCGAAGGCCGGCTTGCGGGCAAGACAGGCGGCACAGAAGTTTTCACCCTCCATCGCCACCGCGAAGGGCAACCCGCAACAGGCGCAGCCCGGACCATCCAGAAAAGTGATGCCGCCCCAGCAGGCGGCGCAAAGACCGGGCTCGCCCACGGCCGCGCGGCAGGACATGCAGAGCGGCGGAAACAGCAGATCGACCAGCCCCCGCGTGATGCTTTTCCCATTCCCAGCCATAAACGCTAGTCTAGCGCCGATGCCCGACTTGCCAAACCAAAGGGGCCGCCCGCCCCTTTTCGATTTTTCCGCAAGCTGGCGCGCGCGCCGGCGGGCCCGGATTCTCGCGGGCGACCGTTTCCTCGACACGGCAGCGGCGGAAGGCCTGGCCGACCGGCTGGCGGCGGTGACGCGCAAGTTCGCTTCCGGGCTCTGGATCGGCGATGCGGTCCCGGCAGAGGTCGCGCCCTTCGCCGCGCAATGGGTCTGCGCGGATTTCGACGAACATGAAATTCTGGCCAAGGGCGATAGCCGTTTTGATGTCGCCCTCAGCCTGTTCTCGCTGCAGGCGATCAACGACCTGCCCGGTGCGCTGGTGCAGATACGCCAGGCGCTGAAACCCGACGGCCTGTTCGTGGCCACGCTGCTGGGCGGCGGTACCTTGAGCGAATTGCGCGACGCCTTTGCCCATGCCGAAACCGCCACGCGCGGCGGCGTCAGCCCCCGGGTCTCGCCCTTCGCGGATGTCCGCGACCTTGGCGGGTTGTTGCAGCGCGGCGGCTTTGCCCTGCCGGTCAGCGATGTCGAACGGCTGACCGTGCGCTATGGCGACTTCTTTGCGCTGGCGCGCGACCTGCGCGCCCACGGCCTGACCAATGTGATGGGTGAGCGCAGCAAGAAGCCGTTGCGCCGCGACACGCTGGCGGCGCTGCTGGCGCATTATGCCAGCCATCATGCCGATCCGGACGGCAAGTTTCGGGCGCGGTTTGACGTTCTCTATCTCACCGGCTGGTCGCCGCATGAAAGCCAGCAGCAGCCTTTGAAACCCGGCAGCGCCAGGTCGCGATTGGCCGAGGCGCTGGGGACGACCGAAACCGTCATTCCATTGAAGACATAATCGTCACAGCAGATCGCGCAGCATCGGGATCAGCGGCAAGTCAGCCGCGGGCATGGGATACTCACGCATCTCGCGCGGGCGCACCCATTTCAGCGCCGCATGATGGCGCGGCTCGGGCGTGCCGTCCCAGCGGCGGCAGACATAGAGCGGCATCAGAAGGTGAAAGGCTTCGTAAGTATGCGAGGCGAAGGTAAAAGGCGCCAGGCAGGCCTCTTTCACCGTGATGCCGAGTTCCTCGCGCAGTTCGCGGATCAGCGCATCCTCGGGCCGTTCGCCGGCCTCGACCTTGCCGCCGGGAAATTCCCAAAGGCCCGCCATGTTCTTGCCGTCTGGACGCTGTGCAATCAGCACGCGGCCGTCGGCATCGACCAGCGCCACCGCAACGACAAGCACCACAGGTTGCGGAGTGTTCATACGAGCGTCACGCGTCTAAGGTGCGATGCGAACCTAGCCTCTGACCGGGGCGGCAAACAAGGAGAAGGCAATGACGACATATGGCAGCGCCGTCTGGAAGGGCGGCCTCAAGGACGGCATCGGCGCAATCTCGACCAAGAGCGGCGCCCTGAAGGATCATCCCTATGGCTTTGTCGCTCGCTTCGAAGGCGGCCCCGGCACCAATCCCGAAGAACTGATCGGCGCCGCCCATTCAGGCTGTTTCACCATGGCGCTGTCTTTGATCCTTGGCGAAGCCGGCTTCACGGCCGACCAGATGGACACCAAGGCCGAAATCACCCTCACCAAGCAGGATGACGGTTTCGCCGTCACCAAATCGGCCCTCACCTTGCGCGCGAAGATTCCCGGAATCGATGACGCCAAATTCCAGGAACTGGCGGGCAAGGCCAAGGCCGGCTGCCCGATTTCCAAGCTGCTGACATGCGAGATCACGCTGGACGCTGCGCTGGTCTAAACGGCCGGCAGGAATAGCGGCAAAGGCAGCGGCCCGGCCGGCGCAAAACCGCCGCCGGGCTGCGGCATCAGCAGTTGATGTTCACCCGCATCCACAACCGCTTCGCGCGGGAAGGGAAGCTGTTTGCTGGCGCGCGTGATTTTTTCCCGCACAAAGCGCGAAACACCCAGCGATTCAAAGGCGCCGGTGATGGGCGCGGGAAACTCCGGATGATCGATCACCGGATTCGCATAAATCCAAAAGGCATAGCGGGCATGCTCTTTGGCCAGCCATTCGGGTTTCAGCCCCGTGCGATTGCCGTGATTATATGCAAAGTCCAAACAGTGATCGTCCTCGCTGTGCGGGTGTTTCTCGAGCGACTGTTCCCAATCCGTCAGCAGCGCCAACGCGGCGTTCGTGCTTTTCCAGAACTGTACCGCACCACTCGCCATCAGTTGCGTGTCTGACGCCACATCCACACTGAAGAAGAACTTCCACAAATTTCCGCCCGGCTCCGGGCGCCAGGCATCGTTCATCGTATCAGCGAGCCAGTTGTAGATGGCGAAGTCGCTGGGCCCGCCGCATAGCGCCGCGATGCCTTCGGGGCTTTTGCGAAAAATCACATCGGTATCGACGTACAGGACAGGCTTGCGAAAATGTTCCAGCGCGAAGCGGATGAACCGTGGCTTGCTGAAATCAAGCGCCGCGCCGCCGCGCACGCTGATGGAGCGATGAACCTGCGGCACTTCGAAGATGGCATGGGCCAGGCCGAAAGCGCCCAGTGACGCCGCCAGCCGCTCCGCCTTTGCCTGATAGTCGCGCGTGAACATGGCGCAGACCACAAAGGGCGCGGACGCATCCCCGCCGTCCCGCCACAGGGCATAA
>JBBSKJ010000340.1:0-3088 GCA_038256475.1 Micropepsales bacterium
CATCGCCGTCAGCGTCACGTCGGTAAAATGTCCTTTGCCGTCATTGCGCCAGGCGCGCAATTGCATGGGCACGAAGCCGGGCACCTGGATGGCGCCGACCACGATGTCGGGCGCGCCGTCATGGTCGAAGTCGATGATCTGGCCACCCCAGGCGGAGAAGGTGTGCGCGGGCAGCCGCGTCTTTGTCTCGTCGTTGAAGCGGCCGTCGCTTTGCTGGATCAGAAGGCGGGCCTGTGGGTCGCGCTCATAGGCCCCGGCATTGCTGGTGATATTGAGGAACAGGATATCGGGCCGGCCATCGCGGTTCGCATCAAGGATATGGACCTCGCGCGTCTGGGTAGGGACGCTGCCCCCCAGCCGGGCAGAGGCATCGGTGAAGCGCCCCTTGCCGTCATTCAGCAAAAGACGATTGGTGGGCGACTGGTTGGCGATCACCATGTCGAGATCGCCATCCTTGTCGATATCGACCAGCGCGATCCCCTGTGCTTCGTCGCCGGCGGGCGTCGGCAGGTTGTTGCTCGCATCGATGAAATGGCCCGGATTGCGTGGGTTGTTGAGCCACAGGAAGTTGCGCGCCACGCCGCCCTTCTCGGCCGAGTTGCCGACGACGATGTCGGGCAGCTTGTCGCCGTTCACATCGCCGATCGCCAGCGCATTGCCTTCGCTCTTTGCGGGCAACCGCTCGCTGACCTCCTCAAAGCGGCCGCCGGGGCGGCCAAGGAACAGCTGATGGTTGGCGCCGTCCTCGGCGACGAAGACGAGGTCGAGCAGGCCGTCGCCGTCGAGGTCGGCGGTGCGGACATGCTCGCTGTCATGGACGGTGCGGCCCAGCGCACCTTCCACCCAGCGCAGCCGGCCCTTGCCATCGTTCAGGTAGAGCCGGTTGGCGCCATATTCGACCGCCAGCGCGACATCGAGGTCGCCGTCACCGTCGAAGTCGCCGAACACCGCATCAAGCGCGTGCAGCTCGGGCGCGGCGGGGATGTGTGTCGCGGTCGCGTCGGCGAAGGCGGGAGCCGGGCGTTGCTGTGCGCAGGCGGTACCGGCGACCACCGCGGAGGCGGTACCGGCGATAAGCGCGGCGGCGAGAACAACGAATATGCGCATGGTTTTCTCCCGTCATCGACCCCAGCCGCCCTGCGCAATCTTGCTTGGGAAACAGCGAGCGGGCAAACATGATTTCCATGGGGATCGGCAAAAAGCTGGCATGACAGACGTCACGGTCATTTGCGCGGTGTGGAGCAAGGATGCGCGGCGGCGCGCCCTGGTGCGCAGCCATCGCGACAATCTGCTGCGCCAGTCGCGCCGCGTCCACGCCATCTATGTTTTTGACGGCGGCGACACCCCGCCCGACGGGCTGGAGGCCGAGACCATCGTTTCCAGCCAGGACCTCACCATCTATCAGGCCTGGAATCTGGCCCTGGCGCGGGTCACCACGCCTTTGGTGATGAACCTCAACCTGGACGACCGGCTGGCGCCGGATGCGGCCGAACAGCTGGCGCGGCAGATCAGCCAGGAGGACGCCCTGCTGGCCGGCGGTGACTGGCGGATCTGTTATTCCCAGGAGGAGACCGACGCCGTGCGCCCCTGCCATCCGGCCGCGGAACTGGGGTTTTCCGGCCATTGTCCGCCGGGAATCGAGCCTGACCGGCGGCTGGGCAGCGGCACCGGCGAGCGGCTGACCTTTGGGCCAGCGGTAATGTGGAAAATGGCGGCCCACATCAATGTGCCCCGCTATCCCTGGCGTCTGAATGACGGAACCCTGATCCGGACGGTCGCCGACGGCGCTTTTTGGTCGATTCTGGCGCATCTGGGGGGAAAGCTGTCGCGGCTTCCCCAGGTGATCGGAAACTATCATTTCCATCCACAGGAGCAGGCCGAATACCGCCATCCTGAGGATTTGGCTCAAATTCTTCCCAATATCCTCAAAATCTGAGCGGGAGGCGCCGTGCCTTAGTTTTGACACCTGGCGCGCGGTATTGAACAATTCACAAAACAACGCGCTTTTGCCGCGATATAATCGGAAAAAAAGGGCTGCGGATTTTCCGCGCCGTTCCAACGCTAAGGAGATACCAAGCCGTCATGAGTAGTCCCTGGGGTGCGCAGCCGCCCAAGCTGCCAAGCATGGATTTCAACTTCAACCAGCTGCCCAAGCGCGCGATCGGCGCCGGTGTCGCCGCCGTGGTCGTGTTGGTGCTGCTGTTCTCCACCGCCTACACCATCGACGAAGGCGAGCGCGGCGTGATCCTGCGCCTTGGCAGGGTCGTTGGCGAAGCCGGGCCGGGCCTGCATTTCAAGATTCCGTTCATCAACAGCGTCGAGAAAATCTCCGTCCAGATCCAGAAGGAATCGTTCCAGAAGACGGACGTCGCCGATACCCGGCTGCAAACCTATTCGCGCGACCAGCAGCCGGCGACCATCGCCATGGCGATCAACTATCACGTCACCGACGCTTCGGCGGTCTATGCCCAGTACGGCTCGCTGGCCAACATGAAGCAGCGCGTGATCATTTCGCGCGCCTATGACCAGCTCAAGACCGTGTTCGGCCAGTTCGACGCCGCCGACGCGATCCAGAAGCGTACCGTGCTGAATGCCGAGGTTTTCGAGGCGATCCGCAAGTCCGTGAGCGGGCCGGTGGTGATCGACAGCGTGCAGATCGAGGACATCACCTTCTCGCAGCAATATGAGAGCGCGGTCGAACTCAGAATGCAGGCCATCGTCAAGCAGCAGCAGGCCGAAGCCGACAAGCAGAAGCGCATCATCGATGCCGACGCCCTGGCCTATGAAGTGAAGTCCGCCTCGGACGCCAAGGCGCACCAGATCGAAGTGCAGGGCAAGGCCGAAGCCGGCGCCATCCAGGCGCGCGGCGATGCCTTGCGCAACAACCCCGCTCTGCCCACCCTGGTGGCCTCGGAAAAGTGGAACGGCGTGCTGCCCACCACCATGATGCCCGGCAACACGGTGCCGTTCATCAACGTCAAGTAAGGTTCACACGCCCGGCAGGCCTTGCCTGCCGGGCGCGCTTGACAGCCGCTGCAATGGCTCCTTTGCTGGCAAGCGTGAGGGAGAGACGCCATGTGCGATGAAG
>JBBSKJ010000341.1:0-3086 GCA_038256475.1 Micropepsales bacterium
ATTGATCGGATTGGCCGCCTTGTCCGTGGACAGCGCGACGACGCGCTTGACACCGGCGCGCAAGGACGCGCTGACCACATTCTCCGCGCCGAAAACATTGGTGCGGATACATTCGAAGGGGTTGTACTCCGCGGTAGTGACCTGCTTCATCGCCGCGGCATGAACAACAAAATCCACCCCGTTTAGCGCCAGTTCCAGCCGGTCGCGGTCGCGCACATCGCCGATGAAATAGCGGATGAAGGGATATTTTTCGTGCGGGAATTCCTGCTGCATTTCGAACTGCTTGAGTTCGTCGCGGGAAAAGATGATCAGGCGGCGCGGCTTGTACTGGGCCAGAACCGTCTTGATGAAATGCTTGCCGAAGGAGCCGGTTCCGCCGGTGACCAGCACGGCCTTGTCGTTCAGATCCATCCAGGGCTGCGTGAAATCGCGCAGCTGGGTGATGATCGGCGTCGGCGCGATGGCCGGCACGGGCATGGCTTCCTGGAGAAGACGGGCAGCAGATGGGCTCATGGCCTATGATCCTGTTTAGCCATGGGAGGGTCAGCCAGTTATGCTTTCCAACTGCTTAACCATGTCCAAAAAAGACAAACAGAAACAAAGTCTTAAGACGAAACCTCGTTGGTAACGGACTGTTTAATACCAGTACTGCGCACCGCCAATATCAGCAACACTAACGCTTGTGCCCAGGCGGAAAGTACGCCGATGGCGGCCGCGCCGCCGGGCATGGGAAGCAACAGAAATTGCAGGTCCAATCCCGAGCGGTGCAGCGCCGCAGGTAGTACCAGATACAAAAGTGCCAGCAGCGCCAAGGCCGCGAAATCCCCCTTGGCGCCCGCCAATCCGCGCATCAGCACAAAAATCGCCACATCGCGGGTGAGAAAGCCGAGCATCCCCAGCGTCGGCAGCGCCAGATCGGACATCTGCATGTCGCCCAGGCCGCTGCGATCGATGGTCATCAGCCCCGCCAGGAGCAGACCCACCAGCATTGTCACAGCGTAACTCAGCATCCAGGCGTCCAGCGCCAGGAACGCCTTGTAAAACCGCCCGGCGCGGATCTGCTCGCCCAGCCAGCGCAGGCGCACTGGGTCCTTTGGCTCCAGGAACACCATGCTGTAGGTCGAAAACAGCACCGCCAGCGCCGCCAGAAGCAGGCGCGGCGTGGCATGCTCCAGTGGGGGCGCGACCGAGAGATTGAAATTGACCAGCAGGGATTCAAACCCCGCCTGATAGACCGCGATATACAGAAGGTATGCCAGCCAGACGAATGGCCCGTTGGCGAAGCGCAGTTCGCTGCGCATTGCCCGCCACACCCCCAACAGCGCCCAGCCCAGAAAGACCAGCAGCGACAAAAAGTGAAAGACGCTGAGGTTAAACTCGTATCCCCACCAGACCAGCGTGCGGGTGCCGGTACGCTCAAAGGCCTCGATCGAGCTCCATAAAGAATAATAGACAAAGCCCGCGGTAATGCCGGCGATCTGGCAGAGGAACGTATCGAGTCTCCAATTGCCGGAATTCCGCCGGACCAAGACGAGACTGGACAGCAGGGCCGTAGCCTGGGCGAACAGGCCCAACGCCACCAGGATTACGCCGAAGGACATGGCGGCCAGGGGGCCGGCGTCGCGCCAGGCCGCCCACAGGATCACCGGCAGGCACAGAAGGCCACCGAACCAGTTGGCGCTGGTGGCGCCCAAGAGCTTGCCCCACATCATGCTGCCCGGGCTGATGGCGGACAGTTTTTGCCCGTCCCAGGTGCGCTCGCGGATTTCGCTGACCACCGACAAGGCGGCGTTTCGGGTACCCCACAGCACCACAAAAAACCAATAGAGCACCATGGCCGCGCCTTCCGGCGTCAGCAGGTTGCTCGGCGCCGCGGAGGCCACCGCGAACACCACCACCAGCAGTCCCAGTATCTGCAGCAGTCGGAACGGCGTGGCTTCCAGCCACAGATTGCGTAGCAGTTCGGGATTCATGACCGTACCTGCGCAAAATAAACATCTTCCAGATTGCGGACATCCTCGTTGAAATTCGACACGGCAAAGCCGCCCCGCACCAGCGCAGTCAACAGGGCCGCGCGCTCACTGGCGCCACCTGCGAGCGTCACAAGAGCCTGAAGCTCTCTCACCTCCAGGATTGTCACACCGCCCTGATGCTGGAGAAAATCCTCGAGCCCCTCGCGCGGCGTCGCCAGCACAATGCGCAGTTGCCCCCGGGCGGAATCCTTGAGGCTGATGGCCTCGCCGCCCGCGATGCGGCCCTTGTCCACGATAATCATGCGGTCGGAATAGTCTTCCAGCTCCGCCAGAATATGCGACGACACCACCAGGGTCATGCCGTCGGCTTTGAGCGACAGCAGCAATTGGGAAAGATCGCGCCGGGCCTTGGGGTCCAGCCCCGCGGCGGGTTCGTCGAGCAGCAGCACCTTGGGCCGATGCACGATGGCCTGGGCGATGGCCAGACGCTGACGAAGCCCACGCGACAGCGCGCCGGCCGCCTGATCCATCCGGTCGGCGACCCCCACCCGGGCAGCAGCCGCCTCGACAGCGCCGGCAGCGTCACCCGCGCCAATACCATGGGCGCGGGCGGCATAATGCAGGCAGCGCCGCACGCTCAAGGCATCGTAAAGCCCGAAAAAGTCCGGCAGATAACCCAGCCGCGCATGAATGGCGCGCGGCGCCTCGCGCGTGTCCAGCCCGTCTATCGTGACCTGCCCGGCATAGGGCGTTTCCAGCGCCGCCATGCAGCGCAGAAGCGTGGTCTTGCCCGCACCATTGGGGCCGACCAGGGCTGTGATGGCGCCCCGTTCGACCGTCAGGCTGACTCCGTGCAGCGCCCGGTGGCCGGGATACTCGAAGACAAGCCCAACGATTCGGATCATGGGCGTTTATAACCCCTTGGTGGACAAGGGCCAATTTGGCCGATCCCGCGGCGCACAAACGCCTTGAATTCACACGCTTTTCACGCCAGAAGGAAGCCTGATTGCGGGGTTTTTCATGCGTATCGCGATGATCGGAAGCGGCTATGTGGGGCTGGTTTCCGGAGCCTGCCTGTCCGAGTTTGGCCATACGGTCATCTGCGTCGACAAG
>JBBSKJ010000342.1:0-3085 GCA_038256475.1 Micropepsales bacterium
AGCAGCCTGAAGCGATGAGCGTGGACGCTGCTGGTCTTGCCTCCCTCACCCGCGGCCTGTTTGTGCAGCTTGGCATCACCCTGGCGCCGATACTGGGCATGCTGATGCTGGCGGCGCTGGCGGGGCACCTGGTGCAGGGCCGGCCCACTTTCAATCCCAGCAAGATCGTGCCGGACATTTCCAAAGTCTCGCCCCTGGCGGGCTTCAAGCGCCTCTTCGGCCTCGAAGGCTGGGTCAATGTGCTCAAGGGCCTGGCCAAGATGGCGATCGTGGGCCTGGCCATGTGGACCCAGCTCTGGCCCGAGCGAAACCATATGGAATTCATGCTCAACCAGACGGCGGCGCAGATGGTGGGGGAAATGTCCCATCTTCTGTTCAAGGTGCTGCTGGCGGCGCTGTCGGCCCTGGTGGTGATCGCGGGCCTGGACTACTTCTTCCAGCGCATGCAGTTCATGAAGCGCAACCGCATGTCCAAGCAGCAGATCAAGGAAGAGTATAAGCAGAACGAAGGCGATCCCCACATCAAGTCCAAGATTCGCCAGCTGCGCCATGAACGTTCGCGCAAGCGCATGATGGCGCAGGTCCCCACCGCCACGGTGGTGATCATGAACCCGACCCATTATGCGGTCGCGCTGAAATATGAATCCGGCAAGATGGCCGCGCCGGTCTGCGTCGCCAACGGCGTCGACGCGCTGGCCTTGCGCATCCGCGCGGTGGCCGAAGAAAACGATGTCGCGGTGATCGAAAATCCGCCGCTGGCGCGCGCGCTCCATGCGGTGGTGGAGATCGACGAACCCGTCCCGCCCGAACACTTCAAGGCGGTGGCGCAGGTGATCGGTTACGTGCTGCGCCTCAAGGGCAAGCTCCCCGCCCGCGCCGGTTAGGCGCGGGTCTTTTGGCCCCTCAGTGCGTCGCGCGTGCTCACGGGCTGCAAGCCCGCTCCGCGCGACGCTCCTGCTGAGGTCCCAAAATCCCTCGCGCCTGAGGATGGAATCTTAATCAGGTGATTCTCGGCCGTTAACTTTCTGTCCTGAAAGTTGCGAACGGCGTTCGGTGAGCCCCAAAAACTGTTAACGAAATCAACCCCTTGAGTGCTGGAAAGGATTGGTTAACCAAATCTTGTATTCTGCAATTATGAACGCCGCAAAATCCCTTTCTGCGAGCCCTGTGGGGGTGCCCGCCGGCCCCTGGCGCTGGGCTGCCTTGGGCTTTGTTTTGCTCGCCCTGGCGGCTGCCGGGCTGGCCATCGTCATGCCGCAGGCCGGGGTGGCGGGCTTTGCGGTCCTGGGCGGGGTCGCGGTCCTGGCCATTATTTTTCTGTTTGCAGTATGGCCGCGAGGCGGCCGCGCCAGCGCCGACGCGCTGCGTGTCGCCGAAGCCGCCGCCAAGGCCAACATCGCCTGGGCCATCACCGGCGAAGGCGGCGCGGTGCTGGACTGCAATCCCGTCTATCGCCGCATGGCGGGCGTGGGCGAAAACGAAACCCCGCCGCCGCCCGAACTGGCACTGGCGGGCGAACCGTCGGCCGCCGTGCTCTACCGCCTGTCGCGTGATGCCGCCGAGGGCCGCGCGCGCGAAGAATCTTTTGTGGTGGTGCCGGGGCTGGAAATTGTCGCCGCGGTGCGTCCGCTGCCTGACAAGCAGGCCGCCTGGTGGTTCACACCGCGTCTGGCCGCCAGCACCTCGCCGCAACCGGTGCTGACCCGCGCCGCTGCCGCGCCGCCCGCCCCTGCTATAGCTGCGCCCGAGCCGGCCGCTGCCGTCACGGCGGATGTCCAACCGTTCGAGAATGCCGGTGACCTGTTCCGCGATGCGCCCATGGGCGTGGCCTTTGCCGATGCAAGCGGCGTGATCAGCGACGCCAATGCGGCGCTGGCAAAATTCTTCGGCGCCTCCGGCGACCTCGCCGCGCGCAATTTCAGCGAACTGGTGGAGGCGGGCGACCGCGCCCAGGTCACATCCCTGATCGCCAGCGCCGCCCGCGGCGAAACCGGGCTCAAGGCGGTCGAATTGCGCATGGGCAAGTCCGGCGCGGGCGAAGACCGCATGGCCGAACTGTTCGCCAGCCCCATGCCCTCGTCCAAGGGTGAGGCGGGCAAGGCCATTCTCTATCTGGTGGACGTTTCCGAGCAGAAGGCGCTGGAGACCAAGTTCGCCCAGTCGCAGAAGATGCAGGCGGTCGGCCAGCTGGCTGGCGGCGTGGCGCATGACTTCAACAACCTGCTCACCGTCATCATCGGAAATTGCGAATTCCTGCTGATGCGCCATCAGGCGGGCGATCCCTCGTTCAAGGAAATCAACGAAGTCCATCAGAACGCGCTGCGCGCCGCCGCTTTGGTCAGCCAGCTTCTGGCCTTCAGCCGCAAGCAGACCATGCAGCCCAAGGCGCTGGTGCTGGGCGATGTGATCAGCGAGCTGGCGCAGATGCTGCGCCGCCTGGTGGGCGAGGGCATTACGCTGAATGTCGAGCGCGATTCCGACCTGTGGACCGTGCATGCCGACGAGGCGCAGCTTTCCAACGCCATCATCAATCTGGTGGTCAATGCCCGCGACGCCATGCCGTCGGGCGGCACGGTGGTGATCAAGACCGTCAACCAGACCGTCAACACCTCATCGGCGCTGGGCACCGCCATCATGCCGCCGGGCGATTATGTCCGCATCGAAGTGTCCGACACCGGCACCGGCATGTCGAAGGAAGTGCAAAGCAAGATCTTCGACCCGTTCTTCACCACCAAGCCGGTGGGCCAGGGCACCGGCCTGGGACTGGCCACCGTGTACGGCATCGTCAAGCAGACCGGCGGTTTCATCACCGTGGATTCGGACGTCGGCAAGGGCACCTGCTTCAACATCTATCTGCCGCGCCTGCGCGTCGACGCCAGCACGGCGCCGGTGGAAGCGGTGCCCGCCGCCCAGGCCCGCGACGTCACCGGCCAGGACACCATCCTGCTGGTGGAAGACGAAGAGGCGGTGCGCAGCTTTGCGGCGCGCGCCTTGCGCATGCGCGGCTATAACGTACTGGAAGCAAGCGGCGGCGAGGAAGCGCTGGAGATCGTCAAGAGCGATGCCCACACCATCCATCTGATCA
>JBBSKJ010000343.1:0-3082 GCA_038256475.1 Micropepsales bacterium
CCGGCGAGAAACCCAAGTTGAATCACCTGCTGGGGCTGGTGCCGGCCACCGCCGGGCTGATCCTGATCCTGATGCACAATGGCGAGGATATAAGCCTGGCAGGCCTCGCGCTGGTGCTGGGCGGCGCGCTTTGCTGGGGCGCCAGCAACCAGGCGGCGCGGGAAGCCGCCCATCAGTCCGCCAGCCGCGGCAATCCCATGAACCCGCTGGCCTTTGTGGTCTGGGCCAGCCTGTTCGCCATGCCCGGATTGCTTTTGATGTCGCTGCTGCTGGAAGGCCCGGCGCGGGTTGCCCTGGCGATGTCCACATCGCAATGGACCATCTGGCCGACCCTGGTGTGGCAAAGCGCGGCCAACACCCTGTTCGGCTACACCATGTGGGCCTGGCTGCTGTCGCGCTATCCGGCGGCGACCGTCGCCCCCATGTCGCTGCTGGTGCCGGTGTTCGGCATGGGGGCTTCGGCCCTGATGATGTACGAGCCGCTGCCGATGTGGAAACTGGCAGCGACCCTGCTGATCATGGCGGGCGTCGGAATCAACCTGTTGTGGCGGCCCCGCAAGACCCTGGTGAGCGGCGAAGCGGGTTAGCGCCGTAGTTACCGAAGGACGAGGCGAGCACGGACCCGCCTCCCCCTTCTTGCGAAGCAAGGAAAGGGGGGGGGGGCGAAGCGGCGCAGCGCGGCGCGCGACAGCGCAGTGAGCCGCGCGAGCCGGGGTGGCCGTAGCATCGTACGATGCGAAGGCCGGAGGGGGTTCAACAAAAATTACTTATTGGTCTTGAAGGCGATGAACTTGATGCGCTTGCCCGGATCCAGCAGCATCTGGTGCGCGGTGCCGGCCGGGATCAGGAAGTAGTCGCCCGGACGCATCGGGCGGCTGGTGCCCCCGGTGATCGACTTGCCGCGATGCTCACCCGGCGCCTCCAGTTTCGATCCCGCAATCGTGCCACCGGTGACGAAGGTGGCTTCACCTTCCTGCACGAAGATGTGGTCGGTCATCGCGTCATGGATTTCCGCCTCGCCCGGCTTGTCACGGGTGGTGTTGATCACCCGATAGGCCGGGGCCTGGGTGATGATGATCTGGGAATAGAAGGCATCCTTCGTCATGCCCTTCTTCAGCTCGGCGTCCAGGGTGCGGCCGGTGATGTGGCGCACGGCCTTGTCGCCCTCGGTCCTGGTCTGGGCCAAGGCCGCAAGCGGCAGCAGGGTCAGGGTGGTGGTAAGCGCGGCGGCCATGGCGATCTTCTTGTTCATGCGCGTTCTCCTCGGGTTCTTTGGGGAACTTTAGTCCGGAGCGGCCGAAAAGCCAGCGCGACAAAGAGAAAGGGGCACGGACCCAACGGTCCGCGCCCCTGTCCTTACGCAGTTGCGAAAGTTCTAGCGCTTCTTGGTCTTGCGCTTGGCCTTCTTCTTGGTGGCCTTTTTCGCGGTCTTCTTGGCCTTCTTCACGACCTTCTTGGCGGCTTTCACCACCTTGGCCTTCTTGGCCTTGCGGCGCTTCTTCTTCGCCGGCTTGCCGGTGAACAGGCCCGCGACCGCGGCTTCCAGTTCCGCCGCGCGCTTGGCCAGCTTGCTCTTCTTCTTCGCCATGACTCAACTCCCTCTAACATCAACGTTGATGGCGCGAATCTACCGTGATTCTGAATGCAATCAAAATCTCTGTGGACAATTGCCGGTCAGACATGCCGATCCCAATGCCCGGATCAATGAAAAAGGCGCGCCTCGCGGCGCGCCTTTTTCATTGATTTATGGAAGCGATGATTATTCTTCGTCTTCATCGCTGGTGCTGCCGGCCTTTTTCTTCGGCGTCTTCTTCTTCAGGGCCGCACCCAGAATGTCGCCCAGGCTGGCGCCGCTGTCGGACGAGCCGAACTGCGCCACGGCTTCCTTCTCTTCCGAGATTTCGCGGGCCTTGATGGAAAGGCTGACCTTGCGGCTGGCCTTGTCCATGCTAGTCACCAGCGCGTCCACCTTGTCGCCCTTGCCGAAGCGTTCGGGGCGCTGGTCGTTGCGGTCGCGGGCCAGGTCGGCGCGGCGGATGAAGGAGCGCACGCCGCCCTCCAGTTCCACTTCGATGCCGCCGTCATTGACTTCAGTGACCGTGCCGGTGACGACCTGGTTCTTCTTGAGGGCGCCGCCCGACGGGCCGGCCTTCTCGATCGGGTCACCATCCAGCTGCTTGATGCCCAGGCTGACGCGTTCCTTCTCGACGTCGATGTCCAGCACTTTGGCCTTGACCATCTGGCCCTTTTCATAGGTCTTGATGGCTTCTTCGCCCGCCACCGACCAGCTGAGGTCGGAGAGATGGACCATGCCGTCAATGTCCGAATCCAGGCCGATGAACAGGCCGAACTCGGTGATGGACTTGACCTCGCCCTCGATGATCGTGCCGGCCGGATGATTGGCGGTGAAGGCGTTCCAGGGATTTTCCTGGGACTGCTTCAGGCCAAGGCTGATGCGGCGCTTGTTGGAATCCACTTCCAGAACCGCCACGTCGACATCGGTGCCGGGGGTGACCAGCTTGGACGGGGCCATGTTCTTCTTGACCCAGGACATTTCGCTGACATGGACCAGGCCTTCGACGCCCGGCTCCAGCTCCACGAAGGCGCCATAGTCGGTGACGTTGGTGACCTTGCCCTTGAACTGCACGCCCACCGGATACTTGGCGGCGACGCCTTCCCACGGGTCGGTCTGGAGCTGCTTCATGCCCAGGCTGATGCGCTGGGTTTCGTGGTTGATCTTGATGATCTGCACGGTGACGGTCTGGCCCACCGACAGAACTTCGGTCGGATGCGAGACGCGGCGCCAGGCGATGTCGGTGACATGCAACAACCCGTCCACGCCGCCCAGGTCCACAAAGGCGCCGTAATCGGTGATGTTCTTGACCACGCCTTCGACGATCTGCTTTTCCTGCAAGGACGCGACCAGCGAAGTGCGCTCCTCGGCGCGGCGTTCTTCCAGAACGGCGCGGCGCGAAACCACGATATTGCCGCGGCGGCGATCCATCTTGAGGATCTGGAACAACTGCGGCTGGTTCATCAGCGGGCCGACATCGCGCATCGGGCGGACGTCAACCTGCGAACC
>JBBSKJ010000344.1:0-3047 GCA_038256475.1 Micropepsales bacterium
AGCATCCAGAGGCAACCAGATCGCATGATGAATGTCCTTTCGTATTATCCAGCACAACGTCCGGCATGGAGGTGAAGTTCCCCGGCACTCCCCCATCCCGACGAGCAGGCCATTGACGCCCGCGCCCTCAGCGAAGACCGCGTGATGTTGGGCACCGACTGGCCCCAACAGTGTCGGGACCGCGACGATGCCCGAAGCTGGCGCTGATGCGGACTATTTCGCGGCCGCCCGCGCGGGCGTAGAAATACTTCTGGCGCAATTCGCAAGCCATCTATCGCTGGACACGTCGTGACGCCCGGGCTGACAAAAAGCCATTTGTTTGCTGCTAGTGCGAAGGCGGTCTTGTTTTGCGTCCGGCAGGAACCCCCGCTAGGATCGCGGCCAAATTGCGACAAGCTTTGGGGAGGGGACGTTGACTCAACCATATTCCACGCGAGGCGCGTGGCTGATCGTATTGGCATCGCTGATTACGATCGCTATCTGCGTCTATGATTACTATACGCCCGAGACCGGTCTGATCGGCAGCGGCGGCGTGATCCTGGTCGCGGGCGCCGCAGTGCTGATGTTCCTGGCGTCGCTGGTCATGGCAAAGATGCCGCGCCGGGGTTCGCTGGTGCAGACCTTTCTGGTCGTGGCCATCCTGCTGGACATTATCGGCTCGTCGGTTGCCGGCTACTTCCTGGAAAGCCCCGTCATCATGGGCGCGCAGGCGCTGGCCCTTATCGGCTGGCTTATCAATGTGATCAGCAACGCCACCGAACGCAGCGTAGAGACGGATGAGGTCGAAGATGAAGACTAAGATCAAAACCGCGGCTCTTGTGGCGCTGGGCGCCGCCGCTGCCGCCGCCATCTATCTTTCGCCCTTCGGCGCGACGGCGCAGAACTCGATGATGATGATGGCGGCCGGAGACGGTCAGGTCTGGGATGCCTTTGGCGGCAACCAGCAGGCGCAGAAATATTCCACCGCCACCCAGATCACCCCTGACAATGTGAAAAACCTCAAGCGCGCCTGGAGCATCCATACCGGTGACGTTTCCAGCGGCCCGCGTTCCACCACCTGGGGCGCCACACCGTTGTTCGTCAACGATACGGTCTATGTCGGCACACCCTGGTACCGCATTTTCGCGGTGGAGCCGGACACCGGCAAAACCAAATGGGTCTATGCCGCCGGCGGCGCCGAAGGCCCGCCGCAAAATCAGGGTCTGAAGAGCCGCGGCGTCGCCTATTGGGCGGCCGCTTTGCCAGAGGCCGGCCAGGCCTGCCAGAAGATGGTCTATGTCGGCACCCAGAATGGCGAGCTGCATGGCGTGGATGCCGACACCGGCAAGCGCTGCGCCGGCTTCGGCAATAACGGCGTCGTGGATGTGGATGCCTGGTCGACCAAGAACAAGAAGTTCAAGCTGGGCCTGATCCAGCCGCCGGCCGTCTATAAGGACACGCTGATCCTGGGATGGGCGGGGCTGGACTGGGTCTACAAGACCGAAAATCCCGGCACCGTGTTCGGCATCGACGCGCGCACCGGAGCCCTGAAATGGACCTTTAACATCATTCCGCCGGACATGGAGGATAGTACCGGCACCGCCAATGTCTGGGCTGGAATCTCGGTCGATCCGGAAACGGGCCTGGCGTTCCTGCCGACCTCATCGCCCAGCCCGAACTATTATGGCGGCGACCGTCTGAAGGAGATGCCCTATGCCACCGCCACCGTGGCGGTGAACGCGGAAACCGGTGAAGTGGTGTGGAGCCGCCAGCTGGTGCATCACGATATCTGGGATGTGGATACCAACTCCGCGCCCACTTTGCTCGACATCAAGAAGGACGGGCAGGTCATCCCGGCGCTGATCCAGGCGACCAAGATGGGCTACCATTTCGTCCTCAATCGCAACACCGGCGAGCCGGTCTGGCCGATCGAGGAGCGTCCCTATCCGGCCTCCGACGTCCCGGGCGAAGTTGCGGCCAAGACCCAGCCTTATGTGCCCTATCCCGAACCGACCATTCCGGACACCACGCCGCCGGTCTCCAAGTTCGCCGACTTTGTCAGCTTCGGCGAATGCAGCCGCTGGAAGGCGCGGTTGCGCGACGAGGGCCGCTATACGCCGCCCTCAATTCGCGGCTCGATCTCCTGGCCGGCCACGCTGGGCGGGGTGGAATGGGGCGGCGGTGCGCTGGATCCGACCACCAACACCTATGTGGTGAATTCCAACATGGTGCCACAGATCTACACGCTGGTGCCGCGCGCCGATGCAGACAAGCTTTATGGCAAGAATGCGCGTGGGCCTGGCGGGTATTCCGCACAGGAAGGTTCGCCCTACGGCTTCAAGCTGGAGAACTTCCTCAACATGTGGGGCATGCCCTGCTGGGTGCCGCCCTATGGCACGCTGCACAGCTATGACATGAACACCGGCAAGCAGCTCTGGAAGAAGCCGTTCGGCCAGGTCCAGAAGTGGGGCTTCTACATGCCCGAAAGCTGGGGCTCGATCACCATCGGCGCGCCGGTCATCACCAAGTCGGGGCTGATCTTCATCGGCGCTTCGATGGACAGCCGCGTGCGCGCCATCGACCTCAAGAGCGGCGATGTGCTGTGGAAGCACATAGTGGACGCACCAGCGGTGTCGCAGCCGGCGGTCTATACCTACAAGGGCAAGCAGTATGTGGTGTTCGCGGTTGGCGGCAACGGCATCCTGACGCCCCGTTTGGCCGATCAGCTGGTGGCATTCGCGCTGCCGAGCTGAAGAAAAACTGCCATCTTAAAAGGCGCCCGCCGGGAAACCGGCGGGCGTTTTTGCTTTTGCGTGCACGTGGTTTGCGCCATGCTGGCGGCAACAAGAACAGCTGGGAGGCTTTGATGAATTTGCGCAAACGGGAATTTCTCGCCGGTCTGGGCATCACCGCCGCCGGCATCACGCACGCACTGGCGCAGGCCGCGCCCAAAGGCAAAGATCTGGGTGCAGTGGCCCCGCCGCCGCCCCGCAAGATTCCCCATCGCAAGGTCACGACCCGCAACCTGTTCAAGGTGCCGACCGGCTATCCCAACGGCGTCGCTGTGG
>JBBSKJ010000345.1:0-3020 GCA_038256475.1 Micropepsales bacterium
CAGATCGCTGGAAGGCCTGACATGGCTGTCGTGCTACCTGACCTCAGGCAAGCACATGAACATGTATTGGGCCTTCGGGACGGTGCTTTTGTTGCTGGCGGTCACCGCGCCGATTGCCATGCTGTTCGGTTTTTTCGGGGCGATGGCGGCGCGCAGTCAGCTGTTCGTGCTGCGCCTGATCGGCAAGGGCTATACCGGCATGGTGCGCGGTGTGCCCGATATCGTGTTTTTCCTGTTCTTCGTCATCGCGCTGGATCAGGGCATCGAATATCTGAACCACCTTGTCCGCTGCCCGGACTGGACCGAGCCGGTGCGCAACGGGCTTGAGTTCCGCGTCTGTCCCGAGGCAAAGGTGCCGCTCAATTCCGCGCCGCAGACGGTGCATCAGTTTTACGGCTTCATGCTGGCGGTGCTGACGTTTGCGCTGGTGTTCGGTGCCTTTGCCGCCAACGTGCTGTACGGCGCGATGCAGGCGGTGCCGCGGGCGCAGCTGGAAACCGCCGAGGCTTATGGCCTTAGCCACGCGCAGGTTTTCCGCCGGATTCTGGTGCCGCAGATGTGGGTCTACGCCCTGCCCGGCCTGTCGAACCTGTGGCTGATCCTGATCAAGGCAACGCCGCTGTTGTTCCTGCTGGGCGTGCAGGACATTGTGTACTGGGCGCGCGAGATGGGCAGCGCCAAGACCCAGGCCTATGAATACCCGCACCCCGACTGGCGGCTGTATTACTTTCTGGCCCTGCTGGTGTTCTACCTTGCCTTCACCCGCGTTTCAGAAGTGGTTCTGGGCCGCATTTCTGCGCGCCTGTCCAAGGGGCAGGCCACTGCGGCGGGCGAAGCCATGCGTAAGGCGGGCCTATGACCTGTTGGGAAACCATTGGCGCCTATGCCTTCCGCTCGCTCGGCTATGGCGAGCGGCTGCTGCCGCGCAGCGATTTCACCCTGTGCCAGCAGTTCACGCTGATCGGTTCGGGGCTGATCTGGAACGTGTATTTTGGCATCGTCGCCCTCGCCTTCGGTTTTCTGCTGGCCAATGCCATCGCCTTTGCCAAGGCATCGCACAATCCGCTGGTGCGCAAACCGGCGGAATGGTTCATCTTCATCTTCCGCGGCTCGCCGTTGTTCATCCAGTTCTTCCTGGCATATGAGGCGCTGCAGATGCTGCCCCGCGCCGGGATCGACGTATTCGGCATCACGGTGCAAACCGCGTGGACCACCAAGGCCTGGGCCGGGGCGCTGTTCGTGCTGTTTCTGAACACCGCCGCCTATTCGGCCGAGATTTTCCACGGCGCGCTGAAGTCGATCCCCAAGGGTGATCTGGAAGCGGCCGACGCTTATGGCCTGTCAGGCTTTGCCAAGTTCCGCCGGATTCAGTGGCCGACCATGCTGCGGTTGGCCTGGCCCGCCTATACCAACGAGGCGATCTTTCTGTTCCATTCCACAACGCTGGTGTACTTCTCGGGCTTCCCGGCGTTTCAGCAACGCGGCGATGCGCTGTATTATGCCAGCTATTTCGCGGACAAGACCTTCAACCCTTTCGTGTCTTATCCGATCGTCGCGGGCTACTTCATCGCGCTGACCCTGCTGCTGATCTGGCTGTTCAGCGCCATCAATACCCGGCTGAACCGTCATTTGCCGTCTAATATGGGAGGTAAAATTCGCTTGCGTCCCCAAGTGATCAGATAGTACCTTACATTTGATCAAATTATTCGGGCACCCGTCCGGACCCGTGCCCGGCACGGGGGTAAAGATCACAAACCAAGGATGGAACAAGGGCCGCGCCCAGCGCAACGCCCCGACCAGCAATCATGATGAAGGACTACCTGCGTAAACACCCGCAAGTGCGCACGATCCGCGTGGCCGCCGCCGACCTGAACGGTCAGGCCCGTGGCAAGCGCATCCCCTCCCGCTATGCCGAAAAGGCGGTCGCGGACGGCACCCGTTTCCCGTTCTCGATCCTGTCTCTGGATATCTGGGGCGAAGATATTGACGACAGCCCGATGGTCTTTGAACAGGGCGATCAGGATGGCGTTCTGAAACCCACCGAGCGCGGCTTCATGCCGATGCCCTGGCTGGAGGCACCGACCGCCCTGCTGCCGATCTGGATGTTCCGCGAAAACGGCACGCCCTATGACGGTGATCCGCGCCACGCGCTGAACGCCGTGGTGAACAAATACAAAAAGCGCGGGCTGACCCCTGTGGTCGCGATGGAACTGGAATTCTTCCTGATCGACGATTCCGGCAAGACCCTGCAAGTGCCATCGTCGCCCCGGTCGGGCAAGCGGCGCAAAGCGGCGGAAACCATGTCGATCCGGGCGCTGGACGCCTTTGACACGTTTTTCACCGATCTGTACGACGCCTGCGAAGCCATGGATATTCCCGCCGACACCAGCACGTCGGAAACCGGGCTTGGCCAGTTCGAGGTCAACCTGATGCATTGCGATGACGCGCTGCGCGCCGCCGATGATGCCTGGCTGTTCAAGCTCCTGGTCAAGGGTCTGGCGCGGCGCCATGGCTTTGCCGCCAGCTTCATGGCCAAGCCGTATGCGGAATATTCGGGTTCCGGCCTGCACACGCATTTTTCGGTGCTGGATGCCAATGGCGACAACATCTTTGACTCTGGCGGGCCCAAGGGCACGGCCGCGCTGAAGCACGCCGTCGCAGGGTGTCTGGCTGCGATGTCAGATTCCACGCTGGTATTTGCCCCGCATGAAAACAGCTACGAACGGCTGGTGCCCGACAAACACGCCCCCACTGCGATCTGCTGGGGCTATGAAAACCGCACGGCAGCAATCCGTATTCCGGCGGGCAGCCCTTCGGCGCGGCGGATCGAGCATCGGGTCGCAGGCGGTGATGTGAACCCTTACCTCATGCTGGCCACCATCCTCGGGGCCGCCCTGATGGGGATGGAGGATGAGATGGAGCCATCATCGCCGGTCACCGGCAACGCCTATGCGATGGATCTGCCGCAGATCCCGGCAACATGGGAAGCGGCGATTGATGCGTTTGAAAACAGCGACATG
>JBBSKJ010000346.1:0-3014 GCA_038256475.1 Micropepsales bacterium
ATATTGTCTGCCCCGTCTGCCATCCGCCAATTCCTCGAAATCTACCCGGCGCGCTTAGCGGCTCAGCGCGCCGTAGGAAAGCCGCGTATCGTTTTGCTCCATAGGTGTTCACCCATAAGCAGTGAACCGGAGTGGGCCAGCCGAGCCGCCCGGCGCAGCGTCAGGCCATGATCCGCGCCAGTATATTCTCTTTGCTGCTGCTGGCAGCGCCAGGGCCCGCCCTCGCCGAACCTGACACCGCCTATCCAGCTACCTTCGCCAAGTGCGGTTCGGCCAAACGGATCAATTGCGTCGTTGATGGCGACACGTTCTGGCACCGCGGCGCGAAGATCAGGATCGCCGATATCAACACCGCCGAAACATCGCGGGCCGGCTGCGCCTTTGAAGCGGGGCTGGGCGCGCGTGCGACTTTGCGCCTGACCCAATTGCTCAACGCGGGCCCGTTTGCGCTGGAACAGCAGGGCCGCGGTGTTGACCATTATGGCCGGCAGCTGCGGATCGTGACGCGCGGCGGTAAGTCGCCTGGCAATGTGTGGGTGGCGGAGGGATGGGGCAGAGACCTAGACCGGTCGCCGCCTTGATTGGTGCCCGCCCGCCTGACACAGGCCAGCACCTGATCCCTTCCCCATTCGGCGCGTTTGCCCGATAGGGGCGCGATGTCCCGCATCCGCCGCATCATGCCGTTCCTCTGGCTCGCCCTGATCCTGGCCGGGGCGGCGTGGATGATGGATCTGCCGAATATGGGCGGCAGTTGGCAGGCGGGTCCTCAGCCCTTCACCATTTGCGGACAAGGCCGGTCCGAGGCCTGCGTGATCGACGGCGACACCATCGTGATCGGGTATCCGCCAAACGCGCGCAAGATCCGCATGAGCGATTTCAATGCTCCCGAACTGACCGGCGAATGCCCCGCCGAAAGCGCGCTGGCGCTGGAGGCACGCGGCGTATTGCTCGACTGGCTCAACCGCGGCCCGTTCGAGATGAGCGGCGGGGATGATCCGCCGTATGACAAATACGGCCGCGAATTGCGCGCCCTGAAACGCACCGGCGCCGATGGCAGCGACGACTGGCTGCTCGACACCATGCTGGCCAGCAAAACTGCGCGCAGCGAATGGGGCGATCGCGGCGGCAGGTGGTGCAGCCCAGTTTCCGGCAACAACGGGGAGAAGTGAGCTAGCCCCGCCATTCCGCCGCCAGCGCGGCATAGTCGGCGTGGCCGGTGACGGGCGTCACCTGTTCGCCCCACATGGCATCGATCTGCTGGGCAACGTCCGCCGGTATCTCCCGGTCCGCCCCGCCATCGGCGCGCACCTTGGCCGAATCGCTGCCCGGCGGCAGGCCGGCGCGGCTCTCGCTACGGGCACGCTGCAGCGCATCGTCGAAGCGGTCCTTGTGCGCGAGCATATAGGCGCGGCTCGTGCGGTCCTCCACCAGCGCCAGCCCTGCATCATCCAACGCGATGCCGGCAAAATCCGCCAGCTTGCGGATCGCCGCGGGTTTATCCGCCACGATATGCGCATATTCCAGCAGCAGCGTATCGGCCTCCCCGCGCCGCGCCCACCAGCTGAGCAGATGCGAGACATAGCTCTTGCCCTGCGGCCCGCCCATCAGCCACCCGCCCAGGAATTGCTGCGGTGTAACCGTGCCGGGTTCGATGAACCACCCTTCCATGAACCGGAAGAAAGACATGAAGGCCGCCTTCGGCTCGCGCAGCGAGACGACATATTTCGCCCCCGCCGGAAGATCCTCGTAATTCAGATGGCTCTTGAACCCGCGAGGATTGGCGCGCTGGTCCGCATTCACGTCCAGGCCCAGCCCGGCAGAGGTCTCGATCCACGGCAGCACGCGGCTGATGTCGTCGAAATCCATGTCCCCGCCCGCAGATGTGGTGCGCAGCTGGTGGAACATCTGCTGCAACATGGTGGTGCCGCATTTGCCGTAAGGAGTGATGATCACATCGCTGGGCCGCGGCTGATAGGGGGATGCGGCGGCCGCCTCCGCCTCGGACGGGCCCATCGCCATCATTTTGGCGGCGAATTCTTCCATCGATGTTGCGCGGGTGGGCGTCCCGTTTGCCATGAAGTAATCTCCCCTGTGACGCGCCCATGCGCTGTGTCGCAGTTTGGCCTTCATGAAGCAAGTCGGGCACGGCCCAACCCAGCGCGGCAGGGTAACAAAAGTGACATGTCCAACATGTGTTGTCCGCCCGCAAGAACAGCGCTTTCCTGCGGATTTGCGGGGGCCAGAACGACACTTGCCCCCTCAGGAGAAAATAAAATCTTCCTGCGCGGCGCTTTCCATTCATTGCGCGCACTCGCCGGTGGCGGAGGCAGGATAACGGGCGGGTCATCTCCGCCAGCTACCCCATCTCCGCAGTTGTAGGACAGCGCGGATTATCCCTGCGCGGCAGTGACCATCGCTGCGATTTCATCCAGCAAGGCCAGGCGGCGCTTCTTCAGTTCATCGGCATGCTCGTCCGACACCGGTTCCACTTCGGCCTCGCTCCGGTGAATTTCGCCATTCACCTCGTGATAGCGGTCCGCCAACGTGACGAAATGCGCATCCTCCAGCTTGAGGCGGTGAAGCACATCGCCGGCTTCGGGAAATTCTGAGTGCAGGTCATGGGGGGTATGGGACATAGATGGAATTCTCCGTGGTTGATGCGCCGATCCTTAGCAGCCACGCTGCGCGCGGCTTTGCGCCAGATCAAATTTGATGCGGCAATTCATGCGCACATTTTGGCCCGCCGCAGCGCGTGTTATAGAGTGCTGCGATGAACGAGCGCCCAATCCCTGCTGCCGCCAGCTATTTCGCGCTGGTCTTCGCCCTCGGCTTTGCGCTGGGAACCGTGCGGGCATTGTGGCTGGCGCCGATGTTGGGGGAGGTCGCCGCAGTGCTGGCCGAATTGCCGGTGATGCTGGCGGCCAGCTACTTCACCGCGCGCTGGCTGACCCGCCGGTTCGCCATCCGCAGCGCACAAAGCGCAGGCCTGATGGGCGGGATCGCCTTCGCCCTGC
>JBBSKJ010000347.1:0-3007 GCA_038256475.1 Micropepsales bacterium
AGGGTGCGCTCCGGCGACAGCCAATGCATCCTGGGCCCGATGACATGGCCGGTAAGGCGCACATCGGTGGCTTCAGGCGCGTTCACCCTGAAGGTGACGCGGCGGTCGGGATGAATGGTGGGCGAGATCACCGCGCGGGTGCGCATGTAATCGGGGCGGATCGGCATGGGATCGTTACGCCCCAGCGAGCCGGGATCCATGCCCGCCGGTATCTGCGCGGCTGCTGGAATTGCCATGATCAAGGCGCAACCCAGCAGTCCCTGCATGATATTGGTTTTCATTGTCATCCCCAGTCCGTGTTTGCTTGGGCGAAGTTTACCCGGTCTGGGCCTAAGTCTATGATGCATCAGACATGAGTTTCTCTATCTTTTGCACAGGCTTCCAAGGTGACTGATCCGGGCACCCTGATGAAGCGCGCCGCCATCGCCTCGGTGGCGGTGTCGGCCTTCCTGGTGGCGATCAAGGCCGGGGCCTATTTCGCGTCTCATTCGGTGGCGCTGCTGGCCAGCATGGCGGATTCGGCGCTCGACCTGTTTGCCTCCGGCCTCAATATGCTGGCGATCCGCCATGCCCTGACGCCCGCCGATGCCGAGCACCGCTTCGGCCATGGCAAGGCCGAGCCGCTGGCGGGCCTGGCACAGGGCGCCTTCATCGCCGCCTCGGCGCTGTTCATTTCCATTCAGGCGGTGCAGCACATTGTGACGCCCGAGCCGATGGACAATTCCATCGCCGCGCTGGCGGTGATATGCGTCTCGATTGTCAGCACGTTCTTTCTGGTGATGTACCAGCGCCGTGTGGTGGCCAGAACCGGCAGCATGGCGGTGGATGCCGACAGCAGCCATTACGCCAGCGATCTGATCACCAATCTGGGGGTGATCATTGCGCTGGTGCTGGTGACCTGGCTGGGCTGGACGCTGGCCGATCCGCTGATCGCATTGGTCGTGGCGGGCGTGCTGGGGTGGACAGCCCTGGGCGTGGGCCGCCGCAGCCTGAACCAGTTGATGGACCGCGAACTGTCGGATGAAGACCGCGCACGCATCCGGCGCATCGCGCAAAGCCATCCGGCGGTGGTGAATGCCCATGACCTGAAGACCCGCGAGGCGGGGCTTTCCATCTTCATCCAGCTGCATCTGGCCTTGCGGCCCGACATGACACTGGCCGAGGCGCATGTCGTGAGCGAGGCGGTGGAGAGCGCGATCCGCGACGCCTATCCCGGCGCGGAAATCATCATCCACCAGGACCCGGCGATTATTTGATGAACCCCTCCGGCCGCAGCTTCCTCTCGGCTCGCTAGCTCGCCTCGATCGCTGCGTCCACCTCCCCTTTAGGCGCTGACGCGCAAAGGGGAGGCTAACCCGGACCCGGCAGCACCGGCGCCAGCTGAATGCGGCGGCGGAAGTGGCCCGTTGTCGCCTTGCGATGGCAGACCCGCGCGAACAGGAAGAAAATCGGGCTGGCCAGCAGCGACATGGCGATCACCGCGATGGCCAGCTTGTAGCCGTCCGGCGACAGCGCCCCCATCCCAAGTCCCACGCCGGCGATGACGAAGGAAAATTCTCCCACCGGCGAGAGGATCAGCGAGGTCACCGCCGCGGTGTGGAATTTCTCGCCCGCCAGCATCAGCAATATGAAATTGAGGAAGGTGCGTCCGCCCGTCACCACCACCAGCGCCGCCACGATCACCCAGATATGCTGCTGCAGGTAGCTGAGGTCGATCAGCAGCCCCACCGACAGGAAGAAGACGAACAGCAAAATCGCTTCCACCGGCTCGCTCATGCTGAGCGCCCCGCGCCGCAGCGTGGAATGGCCCACCACCAGCCCGCCCAGGAACGCCCCCAGTGCCGGCGACAGGCCGATCAGCCCCGACACGGCGGCGGTGGCAAAGCAAATGCCCAGCACCCCCAGCGTGCCGATGTCATGGTTCTTCATCAGGAATTCGGAAGCCGGGAAGCGGAAGCTTTTGACCTTGGTCAACACATGGATGAACGCACCCAGCAGGCAAGAGGCCAGCAGCAGCTTGCCGGCAACCAGCAGCATGGATTTGGCGGTGATCGCCGCGCCCAGCGATTCGGTGATCAGCAGCAGCGGCACCACCGCCAGGTCCTGCGCCACCAGGATGGCCAGCGCCAGCCGCCCGCCCTCGGTATCCTTGTGGTTGGCGTCCTCCATCATTTTCATGGCGACGGCGGTCGACGAGATCGCCAGCATGAAGCCGATCACGATGCCGCCCGCCACTTCGCCGCCCACCGCAAGGGTGAAAAGGCCGACCGAGGTGGGAATCACCGCGCAGGTGACGCCGGTAATGCCCAGCGCCACGGGCAGCGACTTGGTGAACTGTCCCAGCCGCATCTCCATCCCGATGATGAACAGCAGCAGCAGTACGCCCATCTCGGCCAGGGTCTGGATGGCGGTGTCGGTGGAGATCATCCCCGCGCCCGATGGGCCCAGCACCACCCCCACCAGGATGAAGCCGGCGGCGGCGGGCAGCCGTAACCGGCTCATGAACAGGCCCATCGCCACCGCAGCGGCCAGGAGCAGGGCGATGGCCGTCAGGCCGTGATGATCGTGCATGTGCGGGGAAGGGGACAGATTTGCCCGGCAATGATAAGGTCAGGACATGCCAGAGACCAATACGCCCAGCCATAGCGACGACGAAAAACGCACCCTGATCCTGACCGGGGCCTCGCGCGGCATCGGCCATGCCACCGTGAAGCGCTTTTCCAGCGCCGGCTGGCGGGTGATCACCTGCTCGCGCCACGCCTTTCCCGAGAACTGCCCCTGGGCGGCGGGCCCGGAGGACCATATCCAGGTTGACCTGGCCGACCCCGCCGACACCGCCCGCGCGGTGGCCGAGATGCGCTCGCGCCTGACGGATGGCAAGCTGCACGCCCTGGTCAACAACGCCGCCGTATCGCCCAAGGGGGCCGCGGGCGAACGGCTGGACACGCTGCAATCCTCGATGGAAGCCTGGCGGCAGGTGTTCGAGGTCAATTTCTTCTCCACCATC
>JBBSKJ010000348.1:0-2980 GCA_038256475.1 Micropepsales bacterium
TCGTCTTCCACCACCGCGGTCTCGCCGATCACGATACCGGTGGCATGGTCCAGCATGATGCCGCGACCGATCCGGGCGGCGGGATGGATATCCACCGCGAAAAGCTGGGAGATGCGGCTTTGCAGGAACAACGCCATGGCCTGGCGGTTGTTGCTCCATAGCCAGTGGGAGACGCGATAGCTCTCCAGGGCATGGAATCCCTTGTAGAACAGGAAAGCGTCGACATAGGAATGGCAGGCCGGATCGCGCTCGAACACCGCCGACAGGTCGGCGCGCACCGCCGCGGCCAGGCTGGGTTCGGCCGCCATGGCGTCGTCGAACATTTCGCGGAGCGCCAGCGGGCTGAGATCCTCCCCGCCCAGCTTGCGGGCCAGGTGGTAGGAGAGCGCCTGCTCCAGCCGCTCATGCTGCAGGATGGTGGCATGGACAAAACCCGCCAGGGTCAGCTCGCGCGCGGCCATGGTTTCGGCCTGCTGGCGCAAGCTGCTCCAGATGGGGTCGACGGTGGAAACTTTCTCGCGCGGGCTGGGCATGTCTATCCTCAAGGGCGGTGCTTTTACCACGGAAGTTTGTAGAATTTCAAAACGCCCAAAATCGGGCTTTATTCCCCGGCAGATGTTAATATGGGTCCATACCCGTCCATATTCGAGGCCTGCATGACTGCCCTGAGACACACGGTTGTCCGCCTGACGGCGGCTTTGCTTTTGCTGCTGCCCCCCGTGATGACCGGACCGGCGCTGGCCGCTCCCGCCGACGAACTGGCGGGCGAATGGACCATTCTGATCCCCGGTGCCTTTCCCGGCATGGTCTTTAGCTGGAAGGTAAGCCAGGACGGCACCTACCAGGAGGACGCGCGGCGGGCCGCGAGCGGCCGGCGCACCCAGCCCACCATGACCGGACGCTGGAGCCTGGAGGATCGTCACCTGGTCATGACCCAGGACAGCCAGGGCTTCGTTTTCGAAGGCGATGTGGCGGGGAATTATTTTTCCGGTTCTCTCTTCCTGAAAGGGATCCCTGTTTCGCATTTCTGCGCGCTGAAGGGCAGCAAGGTGCCGGGCACTTGCGACCGGCTGTCGGCCTGATATCAAGGCTGCATGTCAAAAGGCGACACCTTCAACCATCCAGCGCCGCATGCCCTGGACCTGCTGCTGACGCGCCGCTCCGGTTCCGCCAAGGCCATGACCGCCCCCGGGCCTTCGAAAAAGCAGGTCGAGGATATTTTGCTGGCCGGGGCGCGCACGCCCGATCACGGCAAGCTGTTCCCCTGGCGCTTCATCGTTTTTGAAGGCCAGGGCCGCGAGCGCTTCGGCGACATGCTGGCCGAGGTGATGCAAGCCGAAGGCGAGCGCGCCAAGCAGGTGGAAGAAGAACGCGGACGGCTGCTGCGCGCCCCCCTGGTGATCGGCGTGATATCGGCGGCGCGCGAGCAGCACAAAATTCCGCTCTGGGAACAGGAATTGTCGGCCGGCGCGGTGTGCCAGAATATCCTGATCGCGGCCACCGCGCTGGGCTTTGTCGGGAACTGGCTGACAGAATGGTACGCCTATCATCCGGAGGTGAAGGCCAGGATGGGCCTGAAGCCGGGCGAACGGGTGGCGGGTTTCATTTATATCGGTACCGCGAAGGACGCGCTGGAAGAGCGCCCGCGTCCTGAGATGGACAAGATCGTCACCCGCTTCTAGCGGATACCAATCAATTTGTGGGTTTGCAGCGACAGCCGCCATTGCGGATGGGCCAGGCAATAGGCCGTGGCGGCCTCGGTGTTGGCCGCGCGCTCTTCATTGTCCAGCGGCTGCAGGAAAAAATTCTGGAAATCCTGCCCGGCGAAACGCTCCGGCGGGGCGCCTGCCTGCGGGTAGACCAGCTTCAGTTCGTTACCCCGCATCAGCTTCTGCTGCGCATCCGCTTTGGGGCTGACGCAGATCCAGTCCAGACCGGGTGGCGGCAACAGCGTCCCGTTGGTTTCAATGCCGATCTCAAATCCCTGCTCTTTCAGCGCCGCAATGGCGGCACTGTCGAGTTGCAGCAACGGTTCGCCGCCAGTGCAGACCACATAGGGCTTGCCGCGCGCCTCCCGCGGCCAGGCCGCCGCCACGGCGCGTGCCAGCGCCAGCGCGTCGGCGAACTTGCCGCCGCCCGGACCGTCTGTTCCCACAAAATCTGTGTCACAGAACCGGCAGACCGCGTCATGGCGATCCTCCTCCAAGCCGCTCCACAGGTTGCAGCCCGCAAAGCGCAGAAAGACCGCGGCGCGACCGGTTTGCGCGCCTTCGCCTTGCAGCGTGTAATAAATTTCTTTGACGCTATACGTCATGGGACATGTATCTGATATATCCGGCAGCGCGCAGTTTGCAGGCCGGACAGCCGCCGCAGCCATAGCCCCAGTCATGACGCTGCCTGCGGTCACCCTCGTAGCAGGTGACGCTGTCTTCCACGATCAGATTTACCAGCCCCGCGCCGCCCAAATCTTCCGCTAGTTTCCAGGTGGCCGCCTTGTCCAACTTCATCAGCGGCGTATGCAGCCGCACCTCCCGCGCCAAACCCAGGGAAAGCGCCCGCGCCGTCGCCTCTATCGTTTCGGCGCGGCAGTCAGGATAGCCGGAGTAATCGGTTTCGCACATGCCGCCCACCAGATCGGCAATGCCGCGGCGATAACCCAGCGCGGCAGCGGCGGTGAGGAACATCACATTGCGCCCCGGGACAAAGCTGGTGGGAAGGCCGTTCGCACCCATCTCGATCTTCAGATCATCGGTCAGCGCGCTGCCGCCAATCACCTTCAGCACATTCAGCGGCAACAGATGATCCTCGCCCAGGCGCGGCGCCAGGGCGGGAAAGGACTCGCGGATTTTCTGCAGGATGCGCGGCCGCGCCGCCAACTCGCTGGCATGACGCTGGCCATAGTCAAAGCCGACCGTCTCCACCCGGCCAAAACGCGATAGCGCCCAGGCCAGGCAGACGGTGGAATCCTGGCCGCCCGAAA
>JBBSKJ010000349.1:0-2974 GCA_038256475.1 Micropepsales bacterium
CGCTGGGACTGGTGTTGATCGTCGCCGGATTCAAACTGTTTGGATTTTACTAGGTGATGCGCCTGCGCGATTTGCGATCAAACGCTGCCGCTTCCCTGACCATCCAGCCCATCTATTGTGCAACGCACCTAAAAAATACCTTTTGATTACAATGACCTATTGCAATGCAAAAATAGTTCGGCAAACACTGGGCGATCGAGAGCCGGAAACGGTTTTCGCCGGGTCAATGGCGATCCACGGAATTTAGAGCGGCCCAGCGGCCTCACACAGACAAAGGCGTCTGATCAGCGAGCAATCGCTGGCCAGGCGCCTTTTCTTTTTTGACCTCGGCCATTGGCTGAAAGAAGGGGGAATTAAATGCGTTTTTTTTCCAGGCAGGGCGCGGCGCGGGCAGTGGGGGCTGCGGCCTTGCTGTGTTCGGGCGCTGCCCATGCCGAGTTGCCGCTGTCCGCCATTATCGCGCAGGGCAGGCCGGTCATTGACCTGAGAGCGCGGTTTGAAAGCGTGGATGATGCCAGCCGGGCGGTGGATGCCAACGCCAATACCATCCGCGCGCGGCTGGGTTATGAAACGGGATACTGGAACAGCCTGCAGCTGGCGTTTGATTTCGACCAGATATGGACGGTCGGCGGCGCCACCCATAACAGCACCCGCAACGGCAAGACCGCCTTTCCGCTTGTCCTGGACCCGGCGATGACGGCGCTGAACCGGCTGCAGCTCACCTATGCCTCCGACTTCGACACCAAGGTCACGCTGGGCCGCCAGCGCCTGCTGATCGGCAATCAGCGCTTTGTCGGCAATGTCGGCTGGCGCCAGCATGAGCAGACCTTCGACGCGATCTCGGCGGTCAACAATTCGGTCGAGGACCTGACCTTCACCTATGCCTTTCTGCACCGGGTGAACCGCATCGGCGGACCAGAAATTCCGGTGCCGTCGACCACCGTACCGGCGGCGACCGGACAGGCCAACTACCTCAAGAGCGACAGTCATGTCATGGATGCCGTCTATCTGGGCATCGACGGTCTGCGGCTGGAAGCCTATGCATTCCTGCTCGATTTCGCGCCGCCGTCTTATGCCGCGCTGGCGCCGCAGCAACTTGCTGTCGCCCGGCTCGACACCGTGACCACAGGCGGGCGGGCCGACTATACCTTTCCGCTCTCGGAAGAAATTACCGGCAAGCTGACTGGCGAATTCGCGCGCCAGACCAACTACGCCAACAATCCGGTGGCCTTTCAGCTCAACTATTGGCTGGGCGAGGGCAGCCTCAGCTATGCCGGCCTGACCGGACTTGTCGGTTACGAAGTCCTGGAAGGCAACGGCACCATCGGTTTCGCCGCGCCGCTCGCCACCCTGCATGCCTTCAACGGCTGGGCGGACATGTTCCTGGTCACCCCGGCCAATGGACTCAAGGACCTGTATGTCCGCGCCAGCTACACGCTGCCCGCGGACTTTGTCGAGATGAAGAGCCTGACCGGCATCGTCACCTATCACGACTACACCACAGACAATCTGGGCGCGGGGATCGGCAGCGAATGGAATGTGAGCGCCGAGCTGGCGGTGGATAACAACGTGTCGCTGCTGGCGAAGTATGCCGCCTATGAAGGCGCGGGCGTGCCGTTCGGCGGCTTCCCCAGCAAATCCGTCTTCTGGCTGCAAGCCGCCTACAGATACTGAAATCCACGAACCGGAGTGAAAGACCATGACAAACGCATTCAACAGCAATCGCCGGACTCTTCTCAAAGGCGTCGGCAGCGCCGCCCTTCTCACCGCCGCGGGCGCGGTGGTGCCCGGCGGCGCCTGGGCGCAAGCGGGCGGCGGGCCCGAAACCAAGACGGTGACGCTCGGTTTCATCGCACTCACCGATTCCGCGCCCCTGATCATCGCCAAGGAAAAGGGGATGTTCGCCAAGCATGGCCTGACCGATGTCAAGCTGGCCAAGCAGGCGTCCTGGGGCACCACCCGCGACAATCTCGAACTGGGGGGATCGCGCGGCGGCATTGACGGCGCGCATATCCTGACGCCGATGCCCTATCTTATGACGGTCGGCAAGATCACGAAGACCAAGTTGCCTATGAATATCCTGGCGCGTCTGAATACCAACGGCCAGGCGATTTCGGTTGCCAAATCCTATCAGAGCATGGGGGTCGGGCTGGATTCGTCCAAGATGAAGGCGGCTTTCGCCAAAATGCGCCAGAACGGCAACGATCCCAAGGTCGCGATGACCTTCCCGGGCGGCACCCACGATGTATGGCTGCGCTACTGGCTGGCCGCGGGCGGCATAGATCCCGACAAGGATGTTTCCACCATCGTGGTGCCGCCGCCGCAGATGGTCGCCAACATGAAGGTCAAGACCATGGAGGCCTTCTGTGTCGGTGAGCCGTGGAACGCGCAGCTGGTCAACCAGGGTATCGGCTATACCGCCCTGACCACCGGCGAATTGTGGCACGATCACCCGGAGAAGAGCCTGGGCGTCCGGGCCGACTGGGTGAACAAGAATCCCCGGGCGGCCCAGGCGCTGACCGCGGCGGTGATCGAAGCCCAGCGCTGGTGCGACAACCCGCAGAACCGGCGCGAGATGTGCGAGATCGTTGCCCGCCGCGAATACTTCAAGGTGCCGGTGCAAGACATTATCGGCCGCACCTCCGGCTCGGTGGACTATGGCAATGGCAAGAAGGTCGACAATTTCCAGTTTCTGATGAAGTTCTGGGGCAATTTTGCCTCCTATCCTTTCCAGAGCCATGACAGCTGGTTTCTCACCGAAGACATTCGCTGGGGCTACCTGCCGCCCGACACCGACACCAATGCGTTGGTGAAGGCGGTCAACCGCGAAGACATCTGGCGTGATGCCGCCAAGGCGCTGGGCGTTAAGGAGGCTGAAATCCCCAAGTCCACGTCGCGCGGGGTGGAGCGGTTCTTCGACGGCAAGACCTTCGACCCCGCCAATCCCAAAGCCTATCTGGCCAGCCTGAAGATC
>JBBSKJ010000350.1:0-2972 GCA_038256475.1 Micropepsales bacterium
TCGCCACCTGATGCGCATCGCGCCGCATCTGGTGCGCCCGCTACCCTTCCTGCTGCCGCTGTATCACGCCGGACTGGCCGAACGGATGAAACTGCGCGCGGGCCTGACGCTGTATGACCTGCTGTCCTTCGACCGCAACCGTCTGGAAGACCCCGGCCAGCGCCTGCCCGGCCATCGCTGGATCAGCAAAACGGACGCGCTGACGCGCGAACCCATTCTGGCCGGTTCCGGCTTTGAAGGCGCCTTCGAATATCACGATGCCCAGATGTATGCGCCCGAGCGCATCGCGCTGGAATGCCTGATCGACGCCGATGCCCAAGGCGCCGCGATCGCGAACTATGTCTCCGCCGACCGGCTGCTGTTGCGCGAGGGCAAAGTGGAAGGCGTCACCGCGCATGAGGTAATGACCGGCGCCGCGTTCGACATCCGCGCCAGGACGGTGCTGGTGGCCGCCGGCCCCTGGGCCGACCTGTTCCTGGAACAGGCGACCGGCCGTCAGGCGGCGCACAAGCTGATCCGCTCCAAGGGCATTCATCTGCTGGTGCCTCAGATCAGCAAATCCGCGCTGACCATCGAGGCCGGCAACGGTCATCTCTTTGCCCTGCCCTGGCGTGGCCACACCCTGTTGGCTACCACCGACACGCCGTTCAGCGGCGACCCTTCCACGGTCGCTGTGGAAGAAAGCGATATCGAAGGACTGCTGGGCAGTTTCCGCAAGTATCTGCCGTCCGCCCAGTTGGGCGTCGAGCAGGTGCAATTTTTCTATGCAGGCTTGCGCCCGCTTGTCAGCGACGGCTCCAAGGATAGCTACAATGTCAGCCGCCGCTCCGAACTGGTGGATCACGGTGCGGACGAGCAGCTGGACGGCGTGTTCTCCGCCCTGGGCGGCAAATGGACCACGTCGCGCGCCTTGGCCCAGACCATCACCGATGCGGTGGTGAAGAAGCTGGGCATCAAAGCCAAGGCCTGCGCCACCGCGGCGATACCCTTGCCCGGCGGCCGGTTTGACCGCTTCGACGACATGGTGCGTGGCTATCAGAAAACCTGGCCTGGCATTTCGAGCCTGCGAAACCTTGCGCATATGCTGGGCGCGCGCCTGCCCGCCGCCCTGAAAGGCGCCAAGCTGACCGATCTTGCCGCACTGGGGAAAAGCGGTGACACATTGGCCCAGGTTCGTTTCGCGCTGGACGAAGAGATGGCCCTGACTCTGGAAGACATGGTGATGCGGCGTACGGGGCTGGGGCAGTTCGGCCCGCCCAGCGGGGCGGCGGTGGAGAAAATCGCCAGCCTGATGGCGGCGCAACTGGGCTGGAACGAAGAGAAGAAGGCCCGCGAGATCGATAGCCTGGCTCCGATCTACAGGACGGCGGCATGACGGCCTTTGTGATCTTCAATCCCAATTCCGCTGGTGGCCAGACCGGCCGTGACTGGCGCGAAATCGAGGAAGCGCTGGAGCGGATCTTTCCGCTGATGTCATTTTTTGTCACCGCCGCGCCCGCCCAGGCCGCGCATATGGTGCGCGACGCCCTACGCGACGGCCATATGGAGATCATCGCGGTGGGGGGTGGCGGCACCATCAATGAAGCGCTGAACGGGTTTTTTGACCGCGGCGGCGGCGTATCGCCAGATGCAACCTTCAGCTTTGTGCACAGTGGCGATGACAGCGCCTTGTGTCGCAAGTTCGGTCTGTTGCCGGGCTGGCGCGCGGGGATCGAGCATCTGAGACAGGCGCATGTGCGCAAGGTGGATGTGGCGCGCGTCTCCTGCCTCAGCGAAAGCGGTGCGCCGGTCTCACGCTATTTCCTGGGCGGCGCCAGTTTCGGCCTTACCGGCAGCATCGTTCGGGCGCTGGGCAGTGCGCGCATTGCGTGGCTGCTCGGGAAACGCTTCGCGCAGGCCTGGCACAGCATGATGGCGCTGATGCGATGGCGCACCTGCCGGGTACGCCTGATCGCGTCCGGCTATGACGAGATTGCGGGCATCACCAGCGTACGGCTTTCGCCCTATGGCGGCCTTCTGGATGTCGAGGTCGCCGCCGGCGAATCCCGCCGCCGCATCCTGCAAGCCATGAAATCCGCCGGGCGGCGCCTGCGTTCGGCGCGGCTGACCGCGGCCCCGACCCTGGATACCAGCGGGCCGGTGGCGGTGGAAACCGATGGCGAAAGCGCGGGCGTGCTCCCCGCCAGTTTTGAAATATATCCCGCCGCCCTCAACCTGCGCGTCTGACCACGGCCTTTTTGGCCCTGGGGCGGCGTTGCTCGTCGCTCATGGGCTATTCGCCCACATCGCTCCTCGCTCCTGGCCCGGTACCAAAACGGCCATGGTCCGATAGGATGACAGCATGACTCCATGGATTCGCTGGACCGCCGAGGCCGCGCCAGCCGAACCGGCCTGGCGCTGGTTGGCGCAATCCCTGGGGATGCCGGCGCTTCTGGCAACGCCTGCCCGTCCGCGGGCCGAGATGGAGGTGCCGGCCTCGCGGCTCTCCGAACCGGCGCGGCAGAAGCTTGCTGCGCTGCTCGGCGAAGGCCTGCGCCTGGATGACGAGGCGCGCATCGCCCATATCGCAAAAACCGATGCCGCCAGCTCGCTCCGGCTGCGGAGCGCCGATCTCTCCCACGCGCCGGACGCGGTTGTGTATCCCCGCACCGAAGCTGAAGTCCTGACGCTGCTGCAAATCTGCGCCCAAGCCGGCATTGCGGTGGGTTACGGGAAAACCAGACATTCCGCCCGTGTGATCTGCGATCTGCGCGGCATGAGCGAAATTCAGTCGCTGGATGCCGTGTCCGGTCTGGCCCAGGTCCAGGCCGGGATCAGCAGTGCGGAACTGGCGCGCCAGCTCGCGGCGCGCGGGATGGATTTCGGTCCGGCGGAATTTTCCAATCTTGGCCGCTGGATCGCCCAGCGCATCGGTACGGACGACGTCATGGATGTGTGCGTGGCGACACCGCAGGGCCTACTCCCATCGGGCA
>JBBSKJ010000351.1:0-2935 GCA_038256475.1 Micropepsales bacterium
CGCGCTGGTCAGGGAGGCCGCGTCGGTTCCAAAATAGCTGCGCGCCGCGGCTTCGGCGCCGAAGATCCCATCGCCCCAGTCCACCAGATTGAGATAGGCGGTGAGAATCCTCTTCTTGGGCCACAAGGCTTCGATCAGCACGGTCAGGTAGGTTTCCAGCCCCTTGCGAATCCAGCTGCGCATCGGCACCAGGAACAGGGTCCGCGCCGTCTGCTGGGAAATGGTGCTCGCTCCGCGCAGCCGGCGGTCCGGATTGCGCTGGTGGTCCTTCATCGCCTTGTCGATCGCGGCCCAGTCGAAGCCGTTATGGCGGCAGAAATTCTGGTCTTCGGCTGCGATCACCGCCCGTTCCAGCCGGGGCGAGATACTGCTCGACCAGCTGTAATGAACGCCCTTGCCCGTCACCAGGCTGCGCAGCATGTCCGGCGTGCCGGGGATAGGGACAAAGCGGAAAATCAGCAGCAGGAGGATCGGCGCCGGGACCAGCAAGGTGAAAACGATCACGCCGGTCCGCCACAGCCAACCGCGCCCGGTCCAGACCCTTGCGAATCTTTCCAACCCCATGGCGCCACCATAGCAAAAAGCCGCGCGCTGCGCTGATGGCATCGGAGCCGCCGGAATGATAGGAGTTTGACCGGTTTCGCAGGCGCACGCATGAGCAATTCTCTTCTGGCCGTCATTCTGGGGATTATCGAAGGCCTGACCGAATTCCTCCCGGTCTCCTCCACGGCCCACCTGCTGATCGCCGAGCAGGCCCTGGGCTTTCATGCGCCCGGCCAGGTTTTCCCCATCGTCATCCAGTTCGGCGCCATCCTGGCGGTGGTGGCGGTGCACTGGCGAAAATTTCTGGATGTGCTGGTGGGCCTTCCCACCTCGCGCGATGCGCAGCATTTCACCCTGACGGTGCTTATCGCCTTCCTGCCGTCGGTGGTGGCGGGCCTGTTGCTGCACAGCTTCATCAAGACCGTGCTGTTCTCGCCGGGCGTGGCGGCGCCGGTCATCGCCTTTTCCTTGATTGCCGGCGGGATCCTGATTCTTGTGCTGGAGCGCAGGCGCCCCGCGCCGCGCTTTCATGATGGCGACCGCCTGCCTTACATGAAAGCTTTCCAGATCGGCCTTTGCCAGGTGCTGGCGATCTTTCCCGGGGTCTCGCGCTCCGGCGCCACCATTCTTGGCGGCGAGATGCTGGGCATATCGCGTCCGGCGGCGGCGCTTTTCACCTTTTACCTTGCCGTCCCCACCATGCTGGGCGCCACGGTGCTGGATATCTATAAAAGCCGGGATTCGCTGGCAGCCGCCGCCTGGAACGACATCGCCATCGGCTTTGTCGTGTCGTTTGTGGTGGCGCTGGTGGTGGTCAAAGGCTTTATCGGCTTCATCAGCCGCTATGGCCTGGCGCCCTTCGGCTGGTACCGGATCGTGGCCGGACTGGCGATCTTCGGCTATCTAGCCCTGGCTTAGCTGGCCCGCATCGTCGGCATATTCGCCCTTGGCCCGGAAGCGCCACAGATAGGACGGGATCACCGCCTCGACGGAGGTCGGCGTGATGCCCAGCTCAGCCAGGCCGGCCGCGGTAGGCGCCACCACATTGTCCGTCTTCAGCAGCTTGACCTGATCCATGGTCAGAATCGGATTGGGCAACAGCTGCAGGAAGGCCGCCTTCAGGCTGGCCAGCGCGAAAGGCAGCGGCACCAGCAGGCGCTTGCGCCCCGTTTCGCGCAGAATCATCTGCAGCAATTCCTTGAAGGAATAGATGCTGGGCCCGCCCAGCTCAAACGTCCGGCCGCGCGCCCCGGGTGACGCCAGCGCCTGGACGATCGCGGCGGCGACGTCGCCGACAAAGACCGGCTGGAAGCGGGTATGGCCGCCGCCCACCAGCGGCAGCATCGGCAGGAATCGCGCCATGCTGGCAAACTTGTTGAAGAAGGCGTCTTCCGGCCCGAAGACGATGGAGGGTCGCAGGATCACAGCATCGGGGAAAGCCTCGCGCACACTTTGTTCGCCTTGCGCCTTGGTGGTGGCGTATTCGGAACCGCTCTGGGCGTCGGCGCCGATGGCGGAAACATGCACCAGCGCGTTCACGCCGGCCGCCGCCGCGGCTTGCGCGATGTTGGCGGCGCCTTCGGCCTGCACATCCTCGAAGGTCTGGCCCTTCTGGAACAGAATGCCGGTCAGGTTGATGACGGCGCTGGCGCCCATCACGGCGGCGGATACGCTTTGCGCGTCGGCGACATCGCATTTGACGAAATCGATCTGGCCGACCGTGCCCAGCGGACGCAGGAAAAAGCCCCGGGCAGGGTGGCGGGTGGCGATCTTGATGCGCCAGCCGGCCCTGGCCAGCGCCCGTACCGTATGGCGGCCCAGAAAGCCGGAGCCGCCGAAAACCGTGACCAGATTCGTGTTCATGCTTCTGCCGTCCCAAATCAGGGCCCCTATATGAAGTCTGGCGGCCCAAGAGGCAATTTAGGCCAGCCCGTGGCCTGCGGAACAGGGCTTTTTGCGGGGAAAAACCGGCAATTGACTTGGGGCAAGGCCGCCCCTAAACATCGCGCCCTTGCTCGGACGGCCCTTGCCAACAGGGGCTGTCCGATGTGCCCAGATGGCGGAATTGGTAGACGCACTAGTTTCAGGTACTAGCGCTGCAAGGCGTGGAGGTTCGAGTCCTCTTCTGGGCACCATTTCCCTGTTCGCAAATAGCCGGGGACGTCTATAAAACCCTTTAAAAATAAGGCATACTTGGCGAAGTGGCTTCGCCAATGGTCGCTCATGATCGCCGACATTCGGGGGTCACTTGGGGTCAGTTTGGGGGTCACCTAGACAACCCCGCCGGGAGTGACCCCCATGGCTTTATCAGATGCCGCGATCCGCGCCGCAAAGCCTTCAAGAAAGCAATTCAAGCTGTACGACGAGGGCGGGTTATTCCTGATCGTCAAGC
>JBBSKJ010000352.1:0-2933 GCA_038256475.1 Micropepsales bacterium
CGGCTGGTGCATGCCAAGACCGATCCGGTGTCGGGGCAGCGCGATGTCAAGGGCACCCGCGTGCGCATCAATGCCGTGCATGAAGCCTGGCGCGGCCATCTTTTCCGCCTGACCGCCGGCGAACCCGAGCTCAGCGAATCCCTGTGGTGGGCCAAGTCCCAGACCGCCACCGGCTTTGCCTTCGAGCTGGCGGGGTGGAACCCGCTGGAGCGGGAAGTGCATTCCGAAGGCGTGCTGCGCCGCTTGCTACGGATTCCGGCCGAAGCCGAACTTGTCTCCTATTCCGATCCGCGCAAGGCGATGTTTCGCTATGCCGGCATCCTGCATGGCGCGCTGGCCGCGTGCATTTTCTTCGGTCCGCCGGGTTCCGATTTTCCCGGCATCGATCAGGCAAAGTCATTGCTGGGCAAGACCATCACGCCGATGGAACGCATTGCCCTTCTGGCCGGCACCGGTGGCCGCGCCGGCGTGGCCGGCAAGATCGTCTGTTCCTGCTTCTCGGTCAGCCAGGATCAGATCGCCGCCACGATCCGCAGCGATGGCCTGACAACCCCCGCCCAGATCGGCGCGCGGCTGAAAGCCGGAACCAATTGCGGATCCTGCATTCCCGAACTGAAAAAGCTTTTGCGGGACGCGCCTGTCCTGAACGCGGCGGAGTAGGAGATGGGCGCGCTGGACGGTCTGAGAATTCTGGTGCCGGAAAGCCGCGAGCTTGATCTGTTCGCCGGCATGCTGGAAGCCCATGGCGCGCGCGCGCTGCGCTGCCCGCTGGTGCAGATCGCCGATTTGGAAGACACCGGCGCGGCCCAGGACTGGATCGGCCAGATGATCGGCGCGCCATTCGATTATACCGTGCTGCTAACAGGTGAGGGCTTGCGAAAGCTGCTGTCCATCAGCGGTTCACGCCAGCCCGGATTCGTTGAGGCCTTGAAAACCACCGTCACCGTCACCCGCGGGCCCAAGCCGGCCAGGGCGCTGCGGGAAATCGGCCTGGTGCCGTCATTGACGGCAGCAACTCCCACATCACAAGGCGTTTTCGAGACTTTGGAAATGAAAGAGCTGGAAGGCCGCCGCATCGGTGTTCAGCTCTATCCGGGCGATGGCGCGCTGCCGCTGGTGGAAAACCTGCGCCAGCGCGGGGCGATGGTTCTGCCCGTTACGCCCTACCGCTACATGACCCAGACGGAATCCGGCCAGGTCGCCCAGACCATTCAGGGTCTCGCCGCGGGCAAGATCGACATGATCGCCTTTACCTCCACCCCGCAGATCGAGCGCCTGTTCGCCGTGGCGCAGGAATTCGGCCTGGAAGCGGAACTGGAAAAGGGCCTGGCGCGCGTGTCCATTGCCGCGATCGGCCCGGTGATGGAAAGCGCGCTGGCGGCGCGGGGCCTTTCCAGCGTTGTGCGGCCCGGCGCCAGCTTTCATCTCAAGCCCATGGTAAAAGCCATCTGTACCGCCTGGAAGGTGCAGGCATGAAACCTCCGGCCGTCATCCTGGCGGGCGGTCGCTCCTCGCGCATGGGCGGCGGGGACAAATGCCTGCTGCCCGTGAACGGCAAGTCGCTTATCGCGCATATTCTGACGACGGTTGCGCCGCAAACCCGCGACATACTGATCAACACCAACAGCGATCCCGCCCCGTTCCTGAAATTCGAGACGGAGATTCTGCCCGACGTCATTGTCGGTTTCCAGGGGCCGCTGGCCGGCCTTCTGACCGGCATGCGGTGGTCGCGTCGGCGCCATCCAAAGTCGGCCTATCTCCTCAGTGTTGCGAGCGATGTGCCGTTCCTGCCGAACGATCTGGTGGCAAAGCTGTCCAAAAGCCTGGCGGATGAGCGGGCCGACATCGCCATCGCCAGCTGTTCACTCGGCACCCATCCCACAATCGGCCTGTGGCCGGTGGACTTGGCGGAACGGCTGGAACACGACCTGATGGAAACACCTATCCGTGGCGTGCACCAATGGCTGCGTCCCTTCCGCGTCGCCCACGCCTTCTTTGGATCCGGCGCGATGGCCAATATCAATACGCCCGCTGACCTATCGATTTACGAAAGCCTGGACCTTCATCAGTCCTTCCCAGGCGCGGCATAAGGCCCGCAAACGAGTAGTGGCAACGGCATAGAAACTTACTTTTCCGCAAGCCCCCTGTGAACCAGCGAAGACCCCAACATTTTGCGCTTGGCCGAGTGCGGCGGATGCGGCATCCGCCGCGGCGCCTCCTAAGGCTTGTATTCTGGAGCTCTTGCTTCCACGCTCAATCCGCTTCCCGCTTCTAGCCAGCTTGCCATTACTGTGGTGGGCGGGTTCGTCGGCGCAGAGTTCATTACAACGACTTCCCGCGCTGCGGGCCAGCATCTATGACTTTGGTGAGCCGTATACACAGCGAAGAAAATCCGGTCGTACAAGATTAAAAGGGCCGCCTAGGCAGGCGGCCCCTTGCTAATCTCAGTTAGAAGCGACCTGGGCCGGCCCTTTTTTGCGAGGATCGAGATCGATCACGATCGCGGTGTAGCCGGCAGCCAAGAGCTGCCCCAGCGTCCGCACATCATGAACCATGATCACGCGAGACTGACCACCGCCCGGAGACAGCACTCCATGGGCGCGTTTTGGGGACTAGAATGCATAGCAAGTACAGTGGCTTAGGGTGCGCTTTCGTGGCGCTGAACTGAATGGCACGACCTGGGTGCTGGATAACTTCCTCCCGCAGGTCACCGCGATGGAAAATCTGCCCTTCTATCTGCCGATATACTCTCTGAACGAACAGGGCTGGTGGATGCACTCCACCCCCACAATACAGCTTGCTGGCGCCACCATTGTCGCCAGTCCCGTCGGTCTTGAACGCCGCTAAACCGAAATCTCAGCGACCGCTTGGCCGGGCTAGGTTGCCTTCAGGCGAACGCCCTTTGCCTGGATCTCCTGGAACATTTTCTCAAC
>JBBSKJ010000353.1:0-2917 GCA_038256475.1 Micropepsales bacterium
CGCCGGGAGTTCGGTTCACACCTGACCAATGTGCTGCGCGGCCTGTATCTGGAAGCCCATGGCTACAAGGTGCGGGTGACCGAGTTCACCGGCTTCGAGCATACCCAGAAGAACGAGATGATCTTCGCCGAACGCCACCAGCGCTCCAACCCGCGCGCAAGGGGCGAGTTCGAAAAGCTGGCCAAGGAAATGGGCGCCAGCCCGAAATTGCTGACTTTCGCATAACTCACCATGGGCGGGCTTGACCCGCCCATCCAGTCTGGATGGCCGGGTCAAGCCCGGCCATGGTGAGATTATTAAAACGTCAGCAATTTCGGGCTGGCGCTCATTTCCTTGGCCAGCTTTTCGAACTCGCCCCTTGCGCGCGGGTTGGAGCGCTGGTGGCGCTCGGCGAAGATCATTTCGTTCTTCTGGGTATGCTCGAAGCCGGTGAACTCGGTCACCCGCACCTTGTAGCCATGGGCTTCCAGATACAGTCCGCGCAACACATTGGTCAGGTGTGAGCCGAATTCCCGCCGGTGCACGCCGTGCCGCCAAACCTGGTCCAGCGGGCCCTTCACGTCATCCAGCTGCCGCGCCACTTCCGCCTGGCAGCAGGGCACCAGCGCCACGAACTTGGCTTCATGCTTCAGCGCGAACAAAATTGCTTCATCGGTGGCGGTGTCGCAGGCATGCAGCGCGGTGACGATGTCCACCGCGCCCAGCGCGGCCTCTGCGATCTTGCCCTCGACAAAATCCATGCGGTCAAAGCCGCTTTCGCCGGCGATCTTTTTCGCTGTCTCAACCAGTTCGGGGCGCGCTTCCACCGCGATCACCTTGCCGCGCCCGGCGCTGCGCAAATACAGATCGTAGAGAATGAAGCCGAGATAGGACTTGCCCGCGCCCAGATCGGCCAGCACCGGCTGGTCTTTTTCCGCCAGCGCGGCGTCAATCGCCGGCTTAACCAGCTGCGCCAGATGCTGCACCTGCTTGAGCTTGCGCCGTGAATCCGCATTCAACCCGCCATTGTGGGTGAGGATGTGCAGCGCTTTCAGAAGCGGCTGCGATTGTCCGGGCCAGAGGTCGGCGGCGGCGCTCTTCATCTGTGGAACCCGTTCAGAAAGTAAGAGACGCCGTGATAGTAGTTGTAAGCGCGGATTTTCCAGTAATTCATTTCCGCCCACTGCTTCGGTGGTGTCAGGTCGTTCCAGTCCGCTGACAGGCTCTTTTCAATCTCGTTGGCCATGTAGATGCGCCGCCGCCCCTGCCAGTAATGCAGGAAGGTATCCTTGACCTCCGCCACCGCCGTCTGGCTGAGACGCAAGACTTCCGACAAGGCCAACTGCTCAAGTGTGGGGAATTTCTTCGCCCGGCCGATCAGCGCGTCGATATAGGCCAGCGTGTCTTCCATGATGGGCACATGCACCGGCGACACCCCGATCAGGCCGGAATTGAACATCCAGCTTTGCGTTACGTCGTAATGATAGCGCCCCAGATGCGGCAGGGTAGTGCGAAAGCCCTTTAGCGGCGGAAACGGGTTCATCAGCTCAAAGCCGTTCATCACCACCGCCGTCTTGGTCACCGACCAGACATCCTGCGGCGCCATTTTCTCCGTCACCTCGGCATGGAAGCCGGGGCGGATGATGGAATCGGAATCCACGAAACAGACCGGGGCGTCGAAGCGCTTCAAAGCGTCCAGCACCACCGCCGGCTTGATGCGGTGATGATAAAGCCCGTCACCGGACCAGGCCTGGATATGGGCCGAAATGTCGACCACCTCGACCGGCCAGCGGGCATAGACGGTGGGGGCGTCGGTATAGAACACGATCCGGGCATCCGGGGCTTTGTCACCTTGGGGCCCCAGTTCCGCTTTCAGGGAAATCAGGCTGTAACGCAGCTCCCGGCGATATTTCGCCAGTCCTCCGTAATCGAGATAAAGGTAATGCAGCATGGCCCGGTTATAGCCCCAAAAAGCCGCCGGAAAAGACGTTGGATGGGGGGCCGCAGTCTGCTAAACGCCAGCGCAAATGCCCGATCTGTCCAAAATCCGCAACTTTTCCATCGTCGCCCATATTGACCATGGCAAATCCACCCTGGCCGACCGGCTGATCCAGTTCACCGGCACCGTCTCCAGCCGCGAGATGACCAACCAGATCCTGGATTCGATGGATATCGAGCGGGAGCGCGGCATCACCATCAAGGCCCAGACCGTGCGGCTGGACTACAAGGCGGCCGATGGCGAGATATATGTCCTGAACCTGATGGACACGCCCGGCCATGTCGACTTTGGCTATGAAGTCAGCCGCTGCCTGGCCGCCTGCGAAGGCGCGCTGCTGGTGGTGGATGCCAGCCAGGGCGTCGAAGCCCAGACCCTGGCCAATGTCTATCAGGCGATCGATGCGGGCCTGGATATCGTGCCGGTCCTCAACAAGATCGACCTGCCCGCCGCCGAGCCGGAACGGGTCAAGAGCCAGATCGAGGATGTGATCGGTATCGACGCATCCGAGGCGATCGCGATTTCCGCCAAGACCGGTATCGGCATCGAGCTGGTTCTGGAAGCGGTGGTCAAGCGGCTGCCGCCGCCCAAGGGCGAACTCAACGCGCCGCTGAAGGCGCTGCTGATCGATTCCTATTACGACGCCTACCTCGGCGTGGTCATCCTCGTGCGGGTGATCGACGGGGTCATCAAGAAGGGCCTGCAGGTCAAGTTCATGCAGGGCGGCACCGACCATCTGATCGACCGCGTCGGCTTCATGAGCCCCAAGATCGAACAGGCCAAGGAACTCGCCGCGGGCGAAATCGGCTTCATCACCGCCCAGATCAAGGAAGTCGCGGAAACCCGCGTCGGCGACACCATCACCGATGCCAAACGGCCGACCGCGGCCGCCCTGCCGGGGTTCAAGGAGGTGCAGCCGGTGGTGTTCTGCGGCCTGTTTCC
>JBBSKJ010000354.1:0-2900 GCA_038256475.1 Micropepsales bacterium
AAAGGGGGCCGATAGCACCCGCCGGGTCGCCGGCACCGTCTTCTCCGACGGCCGCCCGCGCCTGATCCAGATCAAGGACATCAATCTGGATTCCGGCTTCGCGCCGCACATGCTCTACATCGTCAACGAGGACAAGCCGGGCTTCATCGGCAAGCTGGGCACCATGCTGGGCGACGCCAAGGTCAATATCGCCAACTTCACGCTCGGCCGTAGCGCGCCGGGACAGGACGCCATCGCCCTGATCGAAGTGGACGGACCGGTGCCGGCGGAGCTGGCCGAAGCGGTCGCCAAGTTGCCCCAGGTCAAACACGCCAAGCCTCTGGCATTCTAATATCTCCATGGCCGGGCTTGACCCGGCCATCCAGCAACAGTCTGAAAACTGGATGGGCGGCTCAAGGCCGCCCATGGAGGATATTGAGAGAATACAAAGGCGCTTCAGGCGCCTTTATTTTTCGCGATCGCCTCGTGATGGCGGATGACTTCCTTGACGATGAAGTTCAGGAATTTCTCGGCGAAGTCGGGATCGAGCTTGGCCCCGGCGGCGAGCTCGCGCAGCTTGGCGATCTGGGCCGCTTCACGCGAGGGATCGGCGGGGGGCAGGTCATGCGCCGCCTTGAACTCGCCCACCGCCTGGGTGCATTTGAACCGCTCGGCCAGAAGATGGATCAGCGCCGCATCGATATTGTCGATACTGTCCCGCAAACGCAGCAGTTCCGGATGGGTCATGGCAATCTCTGAAGTCCGCGAAGTAGGGTGGACCGGAAGTGTTTAAGCCAAGCCCGCGCCCCAGCCAAGCGTTCGGGGCGGGCGCGCGACATGCCTTCAAATCGCTGGGTTTTCCAACCGCATCCGCCTTTTAAGGCCGGCGCAAAAATGCTCTAACCCGCCTCCATGAAGATCGTGGAGCACATTGTCGCCTTCTGCTGCCGCTGGCCCCTGATGGTCATCGCGCTTTGCCTGCTGCTGGCGGCGGGCGGGGGCTGGTACACCAGCCAGAATTTCGCCATGAACACTGACAGCGAGCAGCTGATCGACGCCAAGGTGGACTGGCGGATGCGCCAGGCGCGCATCGACGAGGCCTTCCCGCAAAAAACCAACCTGACGGCGGTGGTGATCGATGGCAAGACGCCCGAACTGGCCGAGTCCGCCGCCGCCCGGCTGACCGAAAGGCTGCAGGCCAATCCCAAGCTCTTTACCCTTGTGCGCCGTCCCGATGGCGGCACCTTCTTCAGCCAGAACGGCCTCCTCTTCCTGTCGCTGGAAGAAGTGCAGGGCACCACCCAGAAACTGATCAAGGCGCAGCCTTTCCTGGGCGGGCTCGCCAGTGATCCGTCGCTGCGCGGCATCATGACCAATCTGGATACCGTGCTGTTGGGTGTCAGCGCGGGTGAAGCCAGGCTTGCCGATATCGACGGCCCGATGGCGCGTTTCGCTGACACCTTCAGCGCAGCGGCTGCGGGCAAGACCGAATTCATGTCCTGGCGCTCGCTGATTACCGGCGCGCCGGCACGCCCCGAGGAAATGCGCCGCTTCATCGAAGTCAAGCCGCAGCTGGACTTCAATGCGCTGGAGCCGGGCGCCCAGGCCAGCAGCGCCATCCGCGCCGCCGCGCGCGAATTGAACCTGACCCCGGAGCATGGCGTCACGGTGCGGCTGACAGGACCGGTGCCAATGGCGGATGAGGAATTCGCCACCCTTACCGACCGTGTGTATCTGATGACGGCGACGATGATGGGCGGGGTGCTGCTGACCCTGTGGCTGGCGCTCAAATCCTTCAAGATCATCTCCGCCATTCTGGTGACGCTGTTCGTGGGTCTGGCCATCACCATGGGCCTGGGCCTGATGCTGGTGGGCGTCTTCAACATCATTTCCATCGCCTTCATCGCGCTGTTCGTGGGACTGGGGGTGGATTTCGGCATCCAGTTCTCGGTGCGATACCGGCACGAGCGATATCTCGACCAGAGTCTGTCCAGGGCCTTGAGCGCCGCGGGTTATGGCGTGGGCGTTCCGCTGGCGCTGGCGGCCATCGCCACCGCCATCGGCTTCTTCTCGTTCCTGCCCACCACCTATACCGGCGTCGCCGAACTCGGGATGGTGGCGGGCGTCGGCATGATCGTGGCGTTCGCGCTGTCGATCACCATGATGCCCGCGCTGCTGATGCTGCTCAGTCCGCCCGGCGAAGATGAGGAAGTCGGTTTCACCGCGCTGGCGCCGCTGGACGATTTCATGGCCCGCAACCGCAAGCGGGTGAAGCAGGTGGCGATGGCGGCCGGCGTGATCGCGCTGGCGCTGGCAGCCTTTGTGCAATTCGATTCCAATCCTCTGAATCTGCGCAGTCCCAAGGTTGAGTCGGTGTCCACCCTGCTGGACCTGATGAAGAATCCCCAGACGTCTCCCAACCAGATCGACGTGCCCACCCCTTCGCTGGCGGCGGCCGACGCGCTGCGGGACCGTATCGCGCAAGCACCGCTGGTGGCCCAGGCCATCACCCTGTCCAGCTATGTGCCGGACAGCCAGGCGGAAAAGATCGCGCTGATCGCCGACGCCAATTCGCTGCTGGACGCCACCATCAATCCCTTTGACGTGGCGCCGCCGCCCAGCGATGCGCAAGTGGTCGACAGCTTACGGAAAACTGCGCAAGCGCTGCGCGTCGCCGCCGGCCCCAATCCGGACGGCCCGGCCGCAAATGCCCGCCGTCTGGCGACCAGCCTGGATGCGGTGATCAAGGCCGGTCCCGCGGCGCGCGCCCGCGCCACCGAAGCCCTGGTGCCAGGCCTGAAGACCATGCTGACCCAGGTTTCGGAGTCGCTGAAAGCCGCGCCCTTCACGGCCCAGACCATCCCCGCCGACATCCGCGCCGACTGGGTGGCCAAGGACGGCACCGCGCGCATCCAGGTCTC
>JBBSKJ010000355.1:0-2900 GCA_038256475.1 Micropepsales bacterium
CACCAGCATGGGTGAGGCGCTGGGCAAGCTTTATGTAGCGCGTTATTTCCCGCCGGACTCAAAAGCCAAAATGGATGTGCTGGTCGCCAACCTGGTCAAGGCGTTTGAGCAAACCTTGCAAACGCTGGACTGGATGGGCCCGGAAACCCGCGCCAAGGCGCTGGAGAAAAATGCCAACTTCACGCCCAAGATCGGCTATCCCAGCAAGTGGCGCGACTATTCCGATTTAATGGTGGCGCGCGGCGATCTGATCGGCAATGTCCAGCGCGCCGCTATGTTCGAATGGAACCGCGACGTGGCGCGCATCAACCAGCCGGTGGACCGGTTGGAATGGGGCATGACGCCCTCGACCATCAATGCCTATTACAATCCTTCGCTGAACGAGATCGTGTTCCCGGCCGGCATCCTGCAGCCGCCCTTCTTCGATCCCAATGCGGATGACGCGGTGAATTACGGCGCCATCGGCGCGGTGATCGGCCATGAAATCAGCCACGGCTTCGATGACCAGGGCAGCAAGTATGACGCCAAGGGTGTGTTCCAGGACTGGTGGACCAAGGAAGACCGGGCCAATTTCGATGCCCGCACCGCGGCGCTGGTGAAACAGTATGACGCCTATGAGCCGCTGCCGGGTCTGCATGTGATCGGCAAGCAGACGCTGGGCGAGAATATCGCCGACAATGCGGGGCTGGCGATCGCGCTCAAGGCCTATCACATCTCGCTGAACGGCAAAGCAGCGCCGGTGATCGAAGGGCTGACCGGCGACCAGCGCCTGTATCTGTCGTTCGGCCAAGTATGGCGGACCAAGATGCGCGACAATGCGATCCGCACCCAGACCGTGTCCGGTGTGCATACGGTGGCGCAGTTCCGCGTGGTCGGTCCTACCCGCAATCAGGACGAATGGTACAAGGCGTTCAACGTGCAGCCGGACGACAAGTATTACTTGCCGCCCGAGCAGCGCGTGAAACTCTGGTAGCTATTTGGCGGCGAAGTTCTTCGCCAGATAGTCGACCACCTTGTCGAATTCCGCGTCGCTGACCTGCGCGCCGTTGGCGACCATCTGATTGACGGTGTCGGCCCAGCCGGCGCGGCTTTTGCGCTGCGAGCTGATGATCTCCGCGCTGTGGCACTGGGCGCAGGCCTTGGTCACGGTATCGTGCATGGGGCCGGGTGGCAGGGTATTCGCCTGCGCCGCACCGGCGGTCAGAAAGACCAAACTCGCAATCAGACCAGAAACACGCATCATCGGTTCACTCCCATTTGCACGCCCAATATGATCGGGCGATCCTGAACCGTGGCTGAACGATCTGGGGGAGCAAAGGGCTGGCGGCTGCGTTAGGATAGCGGTTCCCGAAAGGCGGTTCATGACCCAGGTCCATATCAACCGCATCACCACCGCCGTTCCGCCGCATGATGTGCAGGAGGCCTTTCTGACCTTTGGGCGCGGGATGCTGGCCGCCGACACCCGCCGGCTGGGGCTGTTCAACCGCATGGCCGAGCGCAGCGGCATCGCCCACCGCTACTCGTTCCTGGCGCCCGGCGCGGGCGGCGCATCCGTGGATGCGGAAGGCTTTTACGCCCGCGGGGCTTTTCCCGACACCGCGGCGCGGATGCGAAAATATGAAGCCTGGGCCCCGGATCTGGCGGTGGCTGCGGTTGAGAAGCTGCTGCAGGGGGAAGACCGCGCCTCCATCACCCATATCGTTGTTACCAGCTGCACCGGCTTTTCCGCTCCCGGGGTCGATCTGGCGCTGGTGGAACGCTGCGGCCTGTCGCCATCGGTTGAGCGCACCATGGTGGGTTTCATGGGCTGCTATGCCGCCATCAATGCCTTGAAACTGGCGCGGCACATTGTGCGGTCCGAGCCAAAGGCGCGCGTGCTAGCGGTCAATCTCGAGCTTTGCACCCTGCATCTGCACGAGACCGACGATCTGGAGGAAATTCTGTCCTTCCTGCTGTTCGCCGATGGCTGTGCCGCCGCTCTGGTCAGCGCCGACCCGGTCGGGGTGCGGATGGAATCCTTCCGCGCCGCGCTGGTGCCCGATACCAGCACATTGATCCGCTGGCATATCCGCCAGCAGGGCTTCGACATGGTTCTGTCCGGCGCGGTGCCCGGCGCCATTCGCACCGCCCTGTCGGAATCCCGCGACGCCATTCTGGGCGGCGCCAACGACATCGACTTGTGGGCGGTGCATCCGGGCGGACGCACGGTGCTGGATGCGGTGGAACTGGCTTTTGCCCTGCCGCCCGAAGCGCTGGCCGCCTCGCGCGGCGTCCTCAACGATTACGGCAACATGTCGTCGGGCACGGTGATGTTTGTGCTGGACCGCTTGATGCGCGGCGGCGCTGCTGGCGCCCGAGGCTGCGCCATGTCCTTTGGCCCGGGACTGGTGGCGGAAACCATGATGTTCCGCATGGCGGCGTGAGTGCGGGTCCTGACGCCGGAATTGCTGGACGGGCTGGCGGCGGATGATCCGCGCGCCATGCGTTCGCGCCGCGATCTGGTGCTGATCAACGCCATCATGCGCCAACAGGCGATCATGGCGCGGGCCTTGTCGGATTGTCCGCCGCCGCGTGTGTGGGCCGATCTGGGCGGCGGCGACGGACGCTTTCTTCTGGGTGTGGTCAGACGGATGGCAAAATGCTGGCCGACGGTGCAGGTGCTGATTGTCGACCAACAGGATATCGTTGCGCCCCGGACGCGCGCAGGCTTTGAAGCCCTGGGCTGGCGCTGCGAAACGCGGCCGGGCGATGTGTTTGGCGACCTGCCGGCCGCTGACCTCATCACCGCCAATCTGTTCCTGCATCACTTTGACGATGCGGCGCTGCCCAGGCTGCTGGCGGCGGCAGCGGCGCGCACGGGCTTTTTTGTCGCCTGCGAGCCACGCCGGGGTCGCTTCGCG
>JBBSKJ010000356.1:0-2900 GCA_038256475.1 Micropepsales bacterium
AACCCTTCCGGCCTCGCGGTTGCAGCCGGGGCGAGGGCTACCTAACTCTCTGGCTTACGCCTGCCGGAGAGATCATGCCGACCCTGTTCGATCCCCTGAAAGCGGGTGCGCTGTCGCTGCCCAACCGCATCATCATGGCGCCGCTGACAAGAAGTCGGGCGACGCCGGATACCCGCGTGTCCACGCCCTTGCAGGTCGAGTATTACACCCAGCGCGCCGGGGCAGGGCTGATCATCTCGGAAGCCACCAGCGTGACACCGCGCGGCGTCGGCTATGCCGCCACGCCGGGCATCTGGTCCGACGAACAGACCGAAGGCTGGAAGAAGGTCACCGAGGCGGTGCACAAGGCAGGCGGGCGCATGGTCTTGCAGCTCTGGCATGTGGGGCGTGTCTCCGATCCGATTTTTCTGGATGGCGCGCTGCCCGAAGCGCCAAGCGCGGTCAGGCCCAAGGGTCACGTGTCGCTGGTGCGGCCTGAAAAGGAATATGTCACGCCGCGCGCGCTCGAGACCTCTGAAATCCCGAACATCATCGCCGAATACAAGAAGGGCGCCAAGAATGCCAAGGCGGCCGGCTTCGACGGCGTGCATATCCACGGCGCCAATGGCTATCTGCTGGATCAGTTTCTGCAGGACTCCACCAACCTGCGCACCGACGGGTATGGAGGCAGCCTGGAAAAGCGTGCCCGGCTGATGCTGGAAGTCACCGACACGGTCAGTGAGGTCTGGGGCGCCGATCGTGTCGGCATGCATCTGGCGCCGCGCATGGACAGTCATGACATGGGCGACAGCGACCGGCTCGGCACCTTCACCTATGTCGCGCGCGAGCTGGGCAAGCGCGGGCTGGGATGGATCGCGGCACGCGAGGCCCATATCGGGCCAGACACCAAACTGGTGGACAGCCAGGGTCGTCCCAAGGTGGTTGCCAACCGCGAAACCATTGGCCCGGCGCTGAAGGATGCGTTTGGCGGCGTCTATATCGCCAATGAGAGTTTCGATCAGGCGGGCGCCCAGAAGGCGCTGGACGAGGGCTGGGCCGATGCGGTGGCGTTTGGCAAACTCTTCATTGCCAATCCCGACCTGCCAAAGCGATTCGCAAGCGGTTCGGCGCTGAATCTGTGGGATACCGCGACCTTTTATGCCGGCGGTGCCCGGGGCTATACGGACTATCCCGGACTTTAGCACCATGCTGCTTGGGGGTATGGAACTATGCCCCGGTCTGTACGTTTTAGCTCCTGTGAGGGAACCGGCACTTGCCGGGCTACAGGAGAATAGACATGAAACGTTTGGCCATGATTACCGCCGCTGCCACGCTTGTGCTGGGGGTCGGGACCATTTCGGCCTCCGCAGCCTGCAGCAATGATGTATCCACCGAAACCGTTCTTGGCGCTGGTGCCGGCGCCGCGGTTGGCGGCATTGCCTCCAACTCCATCGGCGGCGCGCTGATCGGCGGTGTTGCCGGCGGCCTGATCGGCAATACCATCGGTCACGCCAACAATCGCGAGGATTGCCGCCGCGCCGCCAACAACCGCCGCGCAGTCCGCCCCGAACGCAGTCAGAATTATTATCTCGATCGCGAAGGCCGTCGTCACTACTACTATCGCTAACCGTACCGGCTAAATTCGACCCCGGGCCTCTCAAAGGCCCGGGGTTTTTTCATGACTGCCCGGACACTTGCGGGACTTGAACGAGGGCTGGGGCCAAGGCCATAGTCCGCCGCTTTCGCGCAGGAACTCCCATGTCCAAATCCGACACGTCCAAATTCGACAAGTCCAAGCTGCCGTCCCGCCATGTCACCGAAGGACCGGAGCGCGCGCCGCACCGTTCCTATTTTTACGCCATGGGCTTGAGCGAAGCGGAGATTCACCAGCCCTTTGTCGGCGTGGCCAGCTGCTGGAACGAGGCGGCACCCTGCAACATCGCCCTGATGCGCCAGGCCCAGTCGACCAAGAAAGGCGTCAAGGCGGCCGGTGGCACACCGCGCGAATTCTGCACCATAACCGTCACCGACGGCATCGCCATGGGCCATGAAGGCATGCGCTCGTCGCTGGTGTCGCGCGAGGTGATCGCCGACAGCGTCGAACTGACCATGCGCGGCCATTGCTATGACGCGCTGGTGGGCCTTGCCGGCTGCGACAAGAGCCTGCCGGGCATGATGATGGCGATGCTGCGCCTGAACGTGCCGTCGGTGTTCCTCTATGGCGGCTCGATCATGCCGGGACGTTTCCACGACAAGGACGTCACGGTCGTGGACGTGTTCGAAGGCGTCGGCAAGCATTCAGCCGGCAAGATGCCGGAAAGCGAACTGATGGAGCTGGAAAAGGTCGCATGTCCCGGCGCGGGCGCCTGCGGTGGCCAGTTCACCGCCAACACCATGGCCTGTGTCGCCGAAGCCATCGGCCTGGTGCTGCCTTATTCGTCGGGCCCGCCGGCGGAAATCCTGTCGCGCGATGATTTCGCGCTCAAGGCGGGCGAAGCGGTGATGGACTTGCTGGCGAAGAACTTGCGCCCGCGCGACATCTGCACCCGCAAGGCGTTCGAGAACGCCGCCATGGTGGTGGCCGCCACGGGTGGCTCGACCAACGCGGCGCTGCATCTGCCCGCCATGGCCAACGAGGCGGGCATCAAATTCGACCTGTTCGACGTGGCCGAAATCTTCAAGAAGACGCCGTACATCGCCTCGCTCAAGCCTGGCGGAAAATATGTCGCCAAGGATATGTGGGAAGCGGGCGGCGTGCCGATGCTGATGCGCATCCTGCTGGATGCCGGGTTGCTGCACGGCGACTGCATCACCGTTACCGGCAAGACCATCGCCGAAAACCTGAAAGTCGTGACGTTCGATCCGGGCCAGAAGGTCATGGTCGAGGTCAAGAACGCTCTGGCCCCGACCGGCGGCGTGGT
>JBBSKJ010000357.1:0-2897 GCA_038256475.1 Micropepsales bacterium
AGCCAGACCGTCAGCCAGATGGCCGACCGTATCCTTGCCTTGCCCGAAGGCACGCGGCTTTTCCTGCTGGCGCCGATCGTGCGCGGCCGCAAGGGCGAGTATCGCAAGGAACTGGCGGAGCTGCAGAAGAAGGGCTTCCTGCGCGCCAAGGTGGACGGGAAGTTCTATGACATCGGCGCCACGCCCGCGCTGGACAAGAAGCTCAAGCACGATATCGAGATCGTGGTGGACCGTATCGTGGTCAAGCCTGATATCGGCAACCGCCTGCCCGATTCCATCGAGACCGCATTGAAGCTGGCCGAAGGCCTGCTGGTAGTCGAATTCGCCGATGAAAAGGAGAAGGACGGCCCCCGCAAGGATCAGCCGCGCCAGATGCTGCTGTCTTCCAAATTCGCCTGTCCGGTGTCCGGCTTCACCATTTCGGAAATTGAGCCCCGGCTGTTTTCCTTCAACAATCCCCATGGCGCCTGCCCCGAATGCGACGGGCTGGGGGTGCAGAATTATTTCGACGAGGCGCTGGTGGTGCCGGACGAAAGCCTGAGCCTGAAGAAGGGCGCCGTCGCGCCCTGGGCCAAATCTTCGTCACCCTACTATCTCCAAACCCTGGAAGCGCTGGCGCGGCACTACAAATTCTCCATGAACGAACCCTGGGAAGACCTGCCCAAAAAGGCGCAGGCCGTTATCCTGCACGGCTCGGGCGAAGAGGTGATCAAGTTCACCTATGACGACGGCATGCGCCGTTACGACACCAAGAAGGAATTCGAAGGTGTCATTCCCAACATGGACCGGCGCTATGGCGAAACCGACAGCGCCTGGGTGCAGGAAGACCTGGAGCGTTTCCAGGCCGAAGCGCCGTGCGAAGTGTGCAGCGGCTATCGCCTGAAGCCCGAAGCCCTGTCGGTGAAGATCGGCGGCCTGCATATCGGCCAGGTCTGCGAAAAATCCATCCGCGATTCCGACGGCTGGTTCCGCGATATCGACAAGAAGTTGACGGCGCAGCAGCGCGAAATCGCGATGCGCATCCTGAAGGAGATTCGCGCCCGGCTGAAATTCCTCAACAATGTCGGCCTGGATTATCTCACCATGGCGCGCAACTCCGGCACCCTGTCGGGCGGCGAAAGCCAGCGCATCCGACTCGCCTCCCAGATCGGCTCGGGCCTGACCGGCGTGCTCTATGTGCTGGACGAACCCAGTATCGGCCTGCACCAGCGCGACAATGGCAAGCTGCTGGAATCGCTCAAGGGCCTGCGCGACATGGGCAACACCGTGCTGGTGGTCGAGCATGACGAAGACGCCATCCGCACCGCCGACCATGTGATCGACATGGGGCCAGGGGCCGGCGTGCATGGCGGCCATATCATCGCCGAAGGCACGCCCGCCCAGGTCATCGCCAACAAGAAGAGCCTGACCGGAAAATATCTCAGCGGCGTGGAAAGCATCCCCATTCCGCAACGGCGGCGCAAAGCCGCCAACAGCCGCTGGCTGAAGGTGGTGGGCGCGCGCGGCAACAATCTGAAGAATGTCACCGCCCAGATTCCGCTGGGCACCCTGACCTGCATCACCGGCGTGTCGGGCGGCGGCAAGTCCACCCTCACCATCGAGACCCTGTTCAAGGCGGCCTCGCGCAAGCTGTCCCAGTCGCGCGAACATCCCGCGCCGCATGACCGGATCGAGGGGCTGGAATATCTCGACAAGGTGATCGACATCGACCAGAGCCCGATCGGACGCACCCCGCGTTCCAATCCGGCCACCTATACCGGCGCCTTCACCCCCATTCGCGACTGGTTCACCGAACTGCCCGAAGCCAAGGCGCGCGGCTATGCCCCGGGCCGGTTCAGCTTCAACGTCAAGGGCGGGCGCTGCGAAGCCTGCCAGGGTGACGGCGTGATCCAGATCGAGATGCACTTCCTGCCGGACGTGTATGTGAAATGCGATGTTTGTGATGGAAAGCGTTACAACCGCGAAACCCTGGAAGTGAAATTTCGCGACCGTTCGATCAGCGACGTGCTGGACATGACCATCGAGGCGGGCGCCGAACTGTTCCGGGCCGTGCCGTCCATTGCCGACAAGCTGGAAACCCTCAAGCGGGTCGGGCTTGGCTATATTTCCATCGGCCAGCAGGCCACCACGCTTTCGGGCGGCGAAGCCCAGCGCGTAAAGCTGTCCAAGGAATTATCGCGCCGCGCCACCGGCCGCACCCTCTACATCCTGGACGAGCCGACCACCGGGCTGCATTTCCATGATGTAAAAAAACTGCTGGAAGTGCTGCAGGAGCTGGTGGAGCAGGGCAATAGCGTGGTGGTGATCGAACACAATCTGGAGGTCATCAAGACCGCCGACTGGATTGTGGATCTAGGGCCGGAAGGCGGCGATGGCGGCGGCGAGATCGTGGCCAGCGGCACGCCGGAAGATGTGGCGAAAAATCCGCGCTCCTACACCGGACACTATCTCAAGCCGTTGCTGAAAAGCGCGGCGACAAAAAAGCTGCGCGCCGCCGAATAAGCGCCCGATATTTATCAGGCTTCGATATCGACCGAGGGCTCGTTCTTGAGCGCCCGCCAGGCCGAAACGCTGGCGCTGGAGAACAGTCCGATCAGCAACGGCGAAATCAGGAAGCCCAGCCCGCTGACAATTGGCAGGGTCTCGCGCGCCCGCAGCAGTCCGGCCATCAGCCGCATCTGGTCGGTGCTTGACGGCGCGGGCGGGCGCCCGGCCAGCATCACCTGCATGAGGCCCATCAGGATCAAAATGGGGATGAAAATGCCCGCTAGAATGGCGAGCAGCCGCCAGAAATTTCCGGTCGAGAGCTGCCAGGCGCGGCGCAACACCGGCACGCTTTCCGCCACCGCAAGGGCGGGCAGCAATGCCAGGAACCGCGGCACGGCGAGAATCAGGAC
>JBBSKJ010000358.1:0-2887 GCA_038256475.1 Micropepsales bacterium
CCCGACAATGCTGAGATAGCCATTGGCATCCATGGTCCCCAGATCGCCGGTGATGAAGAAGCCGTCAGGGCGAAACTCGGCGGCGGTTTTTTCCCGCATCCGCCAGTAACCTTTGCACACATTCGGACCGCGCACCTCGATCATGCCGATCTCGCCCTGGGCCAGCGATTGGCCGTTCTTGTCGGCGATGCGCACCTCCACGCCCGGCAATGGCAACCCGACCGAACCGGGAATGCGCGGGCCGTCATAGGGATTGGACGTGTTCCTGTGGGTGTCGGTCATGCCATAGCGTTCCAGGATGGCGTGCCCGGTGCGCGCCTGCCATTGGCGATGGGTCTCGGCCAAGAGCGGCGCAGAACCGGAAACGAACAGCCGCATGTGCCGGGTGCTTTCCTGATTCAGCCGAGCATCCTGAAGCATTCGCGTATAGAATGTCGGTACGCCCATCATCACGCTCGCCTGCGGCAACGCCCCGAACACCGCGTCCAGTTCGAATCGGGGCAGCAGGATCATGCCGGCGCCGGACAGCAGGCTGACATTGGTCGCCACGAACAATCCGTGGATGTGAAACAGCGGCAGGGCGTGGAGCAGCACATCGCTTTCCGAAAAGCGCCAGACGTCTTTCAGGCTCTGGGCATTCGAAAACAGATTGCCATGGGTGAGCATCGCGCCCTTGGAGCGGCCCGTGGTACCCGAAGTGTAGAGAATGGACGCCAGATCATTCATCGAAACGTCGGGATCCGGAAAATCGGAGGGGTTGCCAACCGCTTCAATGATCAGCGTTCCGGACATGCCATCATCGCTAAGGGTGAGCAATGGCGTCCCCGGCAAAGCGGCGGCGATGGCCACCCTGTTCTTTTCGGCAACGACAAGCAGCCGCGGCTGCGCATCGCCAACAAAATAAGTCAGTTCGCTGGGCGTATAGCCGCTGTTGAGCGGCAGATAGATCGCCCCAGCCCGCAGGCAGGCGAGATACAGAAACAGCGCTTCCGGACTCTTCTCGACCTGGACGGCGACACGGTCGCCCGGCTGGACGCCATGGCGGATCAGGACATGGGCCAGGCGGGCCGCGGCGGCGAAAATTTCCCGGAAGGAAATGGGCGCCCGCCCCGGCGGCAGCAAAAATGCCTTGTCCGGCTTCGTCGCGCTTTGTGCAAAGCGCCGGAAGAGATTGTCAGCCATCGAAAATTCTCTACTGTTTTTTGCGCAGATGTATACGGTTAGTTTCGCAATCTGGCGCGAAGGACGCGAAGCTTTGACCATTTCCGGCGTCGCGCTTCTGGCCATTTGCACCCTGCTGGGCGCCATTCTCGGTGATCTGCTGGGCATGATGTTTGGCGTGAACGCCAATGTCGGCGGCGTCGGCATCGCCATGATCCTGTTGATCATGGGCCGGATGTGGCTGGTCCGGCGCAAGCTGCTCGATGACGGCATCAAGCTTGGCGTCGGCTTCTGGGGTGCGCTGTACATTCCCATTGTCGTCGCCATGGCCGCCAACCAGAATGTCGTCGCGGCGGTGAAATCCGGCCCCATGGTGGTGATTGCCGCCACCGGAACGGTCCTGCTCTGCTTCGCCACCGTCGCGCTCATCAGCCGCATGAGCGGCCGGGTCGAGACCATGGATGAGATTGAGGCCCGCGAAGCGAAGGCCGCTCAGCAGGACGAGCTGGGACGTGTGATGCGATGATCACACAGGCGATTTCCCATGTCCTTCAGGTCAACGCCCTTCTGACCGCCTTCGCTTTTGTCGGCCTGGTGATGTGGCTGTCCGCGGCGCTGTCGAAATACCTGACCATGGGCCGGGTTCATGGTTCGGCCATCGCCATTATGATCGGACTGGCGTTGGCCTTGTGGGGCGGCATGGTGACCGGCGGCAAGAGCGGGCTGGCGGACATTCCCATGCTGTCTGGCATCGGATTGATGGGCGGGGCCATGCTGCGCGATTTTGCAATTGTCGCCACGGCCTTCGAAGTTGATGTGGAAAGAGCGAAGAAGGCGGGCCTGATCGGCGCCGTGTCGCTGGTGCTTGGCACCGTCCTGCCTTTCATCGGTGGGGCGCTGGTGGCGGCCGCCTATGGCTATACTGACGCTATTTCGATGACCACGATCGGCGCGGGGGCCGTCACCTATATCGTCGGACCGGTCACTGGTGCCGCCATCGGCGCGGATTCCGCTGTTATCGCCCTTTCCATCGCCACCGGCGTCTTCAAGGCCGTACTGGTCATGATCGGCACGCCTTTGGTGGCCGGGATGATCGGCCTCAACAATCCGCGCACCGCGATGGTGTTCGGCGGGTTGATGGGAACGACCAGCGGCGTTTCCGCCGGCCTTGCCGCCACCGACCGGCGGCTGGTGCCTTACGGCGCGCTCACCGCCACTTTCCTGACCGGCTTCGGCTGCCTGGTGGTCCCGTCCATTCTCTATCTGATCGTGCGCGCTATCGTTGGAAGCTGAACCATGAATCTTCACGACCTTCCCGTCCACGCCTTGTCCGAAGGCCTTAAAGCGCGACGATTTTCGCCGGTGGATGTGGTCGAGGCCTGTCTGGCGCGGATCGAGACGCTGGAGCCCCGGCTGCATGCGTTCGTCAATGTCCATGGCAAGGAGGCGCGGCTGGCCGCCGAAGCGGCGGACAAGGCGATCCGTTCGGGGCATGGCATCGGGCCCCTGCACGGCATTCCCGTCGCGCTCAAGGACCTGGTGGAGTTCAAGGGCCACATCACCACCGGGGGCTGCGCCGTCTGGCGTGACCGAGTCTCCGATTACAGCGCCACCCTGGCCCAGAAGCTGGTCGGCGCCGGCATGATCATCCTGGGCAAGACCCACACGGTGGAATTCGCCTATGGCGCCTGGGGCACCAACCAGCATATGGGCACGCCCTGGAATC
>JBBSKJ010000359.1:0-2887 GCA_038256475.1 Micropepsales bacterium
CAGCCGCCGGTCTTGATCGACAGCAGCGTCGAGGTCTGCACCTGGTTGGGATCGAAATGGGCGCGGTGCACGCTCTGGGCGCGGAACAGAAGATCCGCAAAGGGCAGGGCGAACAAGGCGGCGATTTCATCGCGCGTCCAGTTAGACCGGGGCGTGTCGTGCAGGGCACGGGCGGGAGCGTTCATGGCCCGACATTAGCCCGTCCCGCCGCCCAGTTTCAAACGGCGGGACGATCCAATTGTCAGGCGGCTTTCAGGCCCTTTGCCGCGGCCGCTTTGGCCCGCGACGCAAAGCTGTGATTCATCGGACTGTGCGGCTTCAGCGCCAGCCTTTCATGGGCCAGCGCCTCGGCCAGGCCGCCCAGCTTGCCGCGCACCGCCGCTTCGGTCAGCGTCCAGTCGATAATGTCGCGCTGGGCATGGCTGCCGCCGAAGCTGCCCGCAATGAAGCGTGCGCCATGCAGCAAATTCGCCGCGCTTTCATGATCGCCGCGCCAGAAGGCCGCGAAGCCTTCGACCAGCGGCAGGGCTATGCTGTGGCCCCAGCGTGCGGCCTCCGACGTGCCGCCCTCGCGCCAGGCCGCGATGATCCGCTCGACATCGCTATGCCGGCCCGCGCCGAGATAGGCCATCACCGCATGCCAGTCGTTAAAAGGATAAGTGCGGCCATCGGCATGATGATCCCAGGCGGTCGCCAGTTCCTGCCAGCGATTGCCAACGTCATGCCCCGACAGGTGCAGGCGCCACAGCATCGCCGAAGCGTCGATCATGTCCATCGCCACCATGCTGCGGTCCTGACGGATCGGCCCGTCATAGAGCGCCAGCACCTCATCGATTTGTCCGAGTTCGAGATGCCAGAGGGTGCGGTGCCACCAGTTATGGACCTTGAAGAAATTGTCATCGCCCGACCAGTGCGGTTCGCGCGCGATCATCCAGCCGATACCGTCCTGCGGGCGGCCTTGCATCTCCATCACATGGGCGACGGCGTGATGCGCCCAGCAATCCTGCGGATTAAGGTCCAGGGCGCGGCGGCCGGTATCTTCGGCGCGGGCGTAATCGCCGCTCTCTTCCAGTCCAAAGGCATACATGCCCAGCAGGAAAGAATAGGCCGGCATGTCCGCATTCCATTTGGGCAGCACACGCGCGATGCGGTCGCGCAGGTTGCGGGCATTGGCGTGGAAGAAATCCGTCAGATGGCCCACCTGCAACGCCAGAAGATCATGCGGATAGCGAATGTTGTGATGGTCCAGCGCCTGGGCCGCCATGGTCCATTGACCTTCCAGGACATGGCCGATCGCGGCCACATGCGAAGCCTCGCGTTCCGACAGCCGCAAAGTCCGGGCCTTGGCCAGAATGGCGCCGGCCTCCCTGGTCGCCGCCGGCTCGGTGGAGATGGCATAGAGATGCGCCTTGGCGATGTGGGCCATGGCGAAATCGGGGGCCAGGGCGATGGCCCGGTCGAGCGGGGCGAGGGGATCGCCGCGATAGAGGTTGAAGGCGGTAACCGCCTGATCCAGCAGGCCCGCCGCCTCGGCCGTCGCGCCTGTCAGAATATTGCCGTGGCTGTCCGTAATCATGTCGTTTCCTTCGTTGGCGGTGTAGGCTTTAGCCGGGCCTGACAGGCGGGGGAATGCGCGGAACGCCGGTTCGCTTGGCCGATCCGCCGAAGGGTGACGACGGGGCGATGGAAACATTTCAGGACATGCTGCGCGGCATGCGGCTGACAGGCGGCGTCTTTCTGGAAGCCGAATGCACCGCGCCCTGGTGCGTCAACTCGCAGGTGACGCCCGAGGATTGCGCGCCGTTCGCGCGAGTGCCGCGCCAGATCATCAGCTATCATTATGTCACCGCCGGGCAGATGCTGCTGAAGGTGAGCGGCGCGCCGCCGGTGACGGTGACGCAGGGCGAGATCGTGGTTCTGCCGCGCAACGATCCCCATGTCATCGGCAGCACGCTTAGTATCCCGCCTGCTGACGCCGGGCATCCGGTAAATTCCGATCCGAAAGCCGGGTTGGTCCGCCTGGAGTTCGGCGGCGGCGGGGCGCGCACGCACATCCTGTGCGGCTATCTTGGCGACGACATGCCTTACAATCCCGTGATCGCGATGCTGCCCGCGGTGCTGAAGCAGAATGTGGTGGAAGGCGCGTCGGGAAACTGGATCGAAGGCGCCTACCGCCAGGCCGCAAAGGAATTGGCCGAAGGCCAAGCCGGCTCGCCTTTGTTTCTCGCCCGGCTGGCCGAACTTTTGTTCCTGGAGGCGGTGCGTCGTTATCTCGCCGCCCAGCCGCCGGGGGCCTGGCAGGCCGGGCTGGAGGACCAGATGGTCGGCCGCGCTTTGGGCCTGCTGCACGGCCAGCTGGCGCGGCGCTGGACCACCGATGATCTGGCCCGGGAAATAGGCCTGTCGCGTTCCGCCTTCGCCGATCGGTTCACCAGGGCGGTGGGCGATCCGCCGATGCGCTATCTCTCCCGCCAGCGGCTGGCCCATGCCTGTCTTTTGCTGAAGGACAGCACCGCCAGTGTCGCCAGCATCGCTTATGAAGTGGGGTACGAATCCGAAGCCGCGTTCAGCCGGGCCTTCCGGCGGGAACAGGGCGCGCCGCCTGCCGCATGGCGGGAACAAGCCGGGTAAAAGGGTGGCGGGGCAGGAAAAAAACCGCTAAACCGCCCGATCTGTGCCCCAGTGGTGGAATGGTAGACGCGGCAGACTCAAAATCTGTTGCCGCAAGGCGTGCTGGTTCAAGTCCGGCCTGGGGCACCACCCCGTTTTCGTTGGTGACGCGAACTTACGAAAACGGAGGACCGCACAGAGCGAAGCGAGGGCGGATTCGCCCCTCAAGCGCGGTTGTTTCCTGTCCGGCGATACCCTAGCCTTCCTCAAAAATCGG
>JBBSKJ010000360.1:0-2878 GCA_038256475.1 Micropepsales bacterium
AGCGCCGTGGCCCAGCTTTATACGCTGGCCAACGCCATCGGCGCCGCGCCCAAGGCCAATCCCTCGGCCCGGCGCGAAGCGCTGGAAGCCATTGTCCTGCTGGCCGCGCCGATGATGCCGCATCTGGCGGAAAGCTGCTGGCAGGCGTTGGGGCATGGCAAGCTGGTGGCGCAAACCCCCTGGCCCAAATATGATCCGGCCCTGACGGCGTCGGATTCCGTCACCATCGCCATTCAGGTCAATGGCAAGCGGCGCGGCGAGATCAGCATGGGCAAGGATGCCGACAGCAAGACGGTCGAGGCCGCCGCCCTGGCGGACGAGGGCGTGATCCGCGCCCTGGAAGGCAAGACGCCCAAGAAAGTGATCGTGGTGCCGAACCGCATCGTGAACATCGTTTTATGACCCCCTCCGCCCTTCGCATCGCAAGCGCTGCTACGGGCACCTCCCCCGCCAGCGCGCTGCGCGCGCGCAGGGGAGGCGGGCTTGTGCTCGCGGCGGCGATGCTTGGCGTCCTGCTCGGGGGCTGCGGCTTCCAGCCGCTCTATGGCGGCAATCTGGCGCCGCAACTGTCCACGATCTTTGTCGAGGATATTCCCGAGCGCAACGGGTTCGAGTTGCGCACCCGCCTGATCGAGATTTTGGATTCCGACGGCGTGGTGACGGGCAAGCGCTATCGCCTCAAGATCAGCTTGAGCGAATCCAGCCAGGGCATCGCGCTGCAGAACGACGCCACCATCACCCGCTACAACACAAGGATGCAGGCCCGCTATGTGCTGAGCGATGCCGGCGGCAAGGAATTGTATCGCGGCAGCGAGAGCGAGTTGTCATCCTATAACGTGGTGCAGTCACCCTATGCCACCCTGGCCGCCGAGCAGGATTCCGGCAAGCGCGCGGTGCAGGACATTGCCGAGCGCATCCGGCTGGAACTGTGCGTCTGGTTCCGGCGTCAGAAATGATCGTCAAGAATCACGAAGCTGACCGCTATGTCGTCTCGCCGCCCAAGACGCTCAGCATCGCGCTGGTCTATGGACCCGATGCTGGCCTGGTGCAGGAACGCGCCGAAAAGCTGCTCAAGACCGTAGCGCCCGATCTCACAGACGCTTTCAATGTCGCAGACCTGAGCGAAGCGGTTCTTCTGGCCGATCCGGCCCGGCTGGCCGATGAGGCCGCCGCCATTTCCATGATGGGCGGACGGCGGGTGGTGCGGGTGCGGGGCGCCGGCAATGACCTGGCCGAGCTGTTTGAATCCTTCATGGACGATACCAAAGGCGATGCCCTGGTGGTGATCGAGGCGGGCGATCTGGCCAAGGCATCCGCGCTGCGCAAGCTGTTCGACGATCACAAGAGCGCCGCCGCCATCCAGTGCTATCCCGATTCGGTGCGCGATCTGGGCGATGTGGTGCGCGACGCGCTGCGCGCCGAAGGGCTTTCGATTGCGCCAGACGCGCTGGAAGACGCGGTGTCGCGGCTGGGCTCGGACCGCGGCGTAACCCGGCGTGAGATTGAAAAGCTCCTGCTCTATATGCATGGCAAGAAGCAGGTGGGCATCGAAGATGTCCGCGCGGTGATGGGCGACGAGGCCGAGGCGCGCAGCGAAAGCGCCTGCGACGCGGCCGCCGGCGGTGACCTTGTGAAACTGGACCGCGAGCTGGAACGGCTCTGGGTTTCCGACACAAACCCGGCCCAGGTGATCCGCAGCGCCATGGGCCATTTCCAGAAACTGCTCCAGGCGCGCGAAAGCACCCAGCGCGGCGAGTCCCTCGACACCGTGATGAAGCGGCTGCGCCCGCCGATGCATTTTTCGCGGAGCGCCGCCTTCAAGGCCCAGGCCCAGCGCTGGAACACCGACAAGTTGGGCGAGGCGCTGGACATGCTGCTGGAAGCCGAAGTATTGACCCGCACCACCGGCGTGCCCGCCGAAGCGGTGACAGGCCGCACCTTGATGAACATCGCCGCTATGGCGAAGGGAAGAATGTAATGCTGCCCGTCTTCCAATGCTGAAAGTTCGGATCATTCCCTGCCTCGACGTCAAGGACGGCCGCGTGGTCAAGGGCGTGAACTTTGAAGGCTTGCGCGATGCCGGCGATCCGGTGGAGCAGGCGATCCTCTATGACAAGGCCGGGGCCGATGAGCTCTGCTTTCTCGACATCACCGCGTCGCACGAAAATCGCGGCACCATTCTGGATGTGGTGCGGCGTACCGCCGAAGTCTGTTTCATGCCGCTGACCGTTGGCGGCGGGGTGCGCACCCTGGAAGACATCCGCGCCCTGCTGCTGGCGGGCGCCGACAAGGTCTCGGTCAACACCGCCGCCGTGTCGCGGCCCGAATTCGTCAAGGAAGCGGCGGAGAAGTTCGGCAGCCAGTGCATCGTCGCCGCGATCGACGCCAAAAAGGGCGAAAAAGGAAACTACGAGATTTTCACCCATGGCGGGCGCAAACCCACCGGCATTGACGCGGTGGAACATGCCAAGAAGCTGGTCGGTTATGGCGCGGGCGAGGTGCTCCTCACCTCCATGGACCGCGACGGCGTGAAATCGGGCTATGACCTGGAACTGACCCGCGCCGTGTCCGACGCGGTGCCGGTGCCGGTGATCGCCTCGGGCGGGGTGGGCAATGTCCAGGACCTGGTGGACGGCGTGACCAAGGGCCATGCCAGCGCCGTGCTGGCGGCCTCGATCTTCCATTTTGGCGAAGTCAGCATCGCGCAGGCAAAACAGGCTCTGGCCGCCGCAGGTCTGCCGACGCGTCCTATCTAATGGTCGCGCCGGACGGGGGCGCGCTACGCAAGCCTCGCCGACCGCACCCACACGAATGATCGTCGGTACGATTTTGCCCCATGCTCCCCCATGGGCGATACACCCGCCACCAACCCAATAAG
>JBBSKJ010000361.1:0-2875 GCA_038256475.1 Micropepsales bacterium
AGATCAAGCCGAGTTGGGTATTGCTGAAACCGAACTCGCCCTGGATCTCGCTGGCAGCGGTCGAGATGTTGACCCGGTCGACATAGGTGATGAAGTACATCAGGCAGAGCAGCGCCAGCACGATGTTCGGCACGCACAGTAACCGCTTCATCCCAACCCCAGATTATCCGCGCCGGCCCCGCGCGTTATGCGTCTAGGCCGACAGGCGCAGTTTTTCGTTTCCGTCCGTGAAGCTTGCCATCGCGGCGGCGACGCCGCCTGCCTTGTGCGGCACGCCCGCCAGCTTGAACGACATTTGGGTGGCACACAGCGCCGCCATCAAGGTCAGTTCGTTGCAGTCGCCCAGATGGCCGATGCGAAACACCTTGCCCGCGACTTTGCCCAGGCCCGCGCCATAGGAGATGTTGAAATTCTCCAGCGCGACGTTGCGGAAATTGTCGGCGTCATGACCCGCGGGCATCAGGATGCCGGTCAGGATGGGCGAATAGACTTTGGGATCGACGCAAAGCACTTCCAGGCCCCAACCTTTCACGGCGGCGCGGCAGGCCGTCGCCAGCCGCAGGTGGCGGGCAAAGACATTGTCGAGGCCTTCCTCGTTCAGCATCGCTATGGCTTCCTTCAGCCCATAGAGCAGGGTGCTGGCCGGCGTGTAGGGGAAGAAACCCTTGGCGTTGAAGGCGATCATCTCCTGCCAGTCCCAATAGGAACGCGGCAGCGTGTTGGTCTGGGATGCGGCAACCGCGCGGTCGGACACGGCCGTGAAGGAGAGACCCGGCGGCAGCATCAGGCCCTTTTGCGAACCGGACACGATCACGTCGGCGCCCCAGGCGTCGCACGTCACCGGCGTCGAGCCCAGCGAAGAGATGGTGTCCACCATCAGCATGGCGGGGTGCTTGGCGCTGTCGAGCGCCTTGCGCACGGCGGCAATGTCGGAAAGGCAGCCGGTGGAGGTCTCGTTGTGCACCACCATCACCGCGGTGATGGTGTGCGATTTGTCTTCGGACAGCTTGGCTTCGATGGCGGCGGCATCCACGCCATGGCGCCAGTCGCCCGGCAGGAAATCCACCTCGATGCCCCAGCGCGCCGCCAGCTTCTGCCACAGGGTGGCGAACTGGCCGGTCTCGGCCATCAGTACCTTGTCGCCGGGTGAAAGCGTGTTGACGATGGCGGCTTCCCAGGCGCCAGTGCCGGACGCCGGGTAGATGATCACCGGTCCGGTGGTGCCGAACAGCGGCTTGATGCTTTCCAGCACCTCATGGCCCAGCTTCTGGAATTCGGGGCCACGATGGTCGATCACCTGGCGGTCGATGGCGCGCTGGATGCGTTCGGGCACCGGGCTGGGCCCGGGGATTTGCAGAAAATGCTGTCCTTGGGTCATGTCGTTCCTTAAGGCCCCACAGGCCGTTATATTTGCATTGCTTTTAGCCCGGAACCGGCAAAAAGTCCGAACAAAATCGAACCAGGGACGCTCCTTTCTCATGGCATTTGCCGCGCATCCGGGCCTTGAAAGACGGCTGAAGGCTCACGTCTCCGGCGATGTGCTGTTCGACGGCTTTTCGCGCGGCCGCTACGCCACCGACGCCTCGCATTATCAGATGATTCCGGCGGGTGTGGTTGTGCCCCGCAGCATGGACGGCGCCGTGACGGCGCTTATCCTGGCGCGCGAAGAAGGACTGGCCGTCACAGCGCGCGGCGGCGGCACCAGCCAGTGCGGACAAACTGTCAATTCCGGTCTGATCATTGATGGTTCGAAACATCTCAATCGCATCCTGTCGCTGGATGTCGAGGGCCGCACCGTCACGGTTGAGCCGGGCATCGTGCTGGACGATCTCAATCGCCAATTGAAGCCGCACGGCTTGTGGTTTCCGGTGGATGTTTCCACCGCGTCACGCGCCACCATCGGCGGCATGACCGCCAACAACAGTTGCGGTGGGCGTTCCATCCGCTACGGCACCATGCGCGCCAATGTGCTGGCGATCGATGCCGTGCTGGCCGATGGCAGCGCGATGCATTTCGGCGAGGTCGCGCCGGACCTTTCGGACGTCGATCCGAAATTGCGGCCGCTGGCGCAAAAGCTGATGGCGATCGGCACGCGGGAAGCGGGCGAAGTGGAGGCGCGTTTCCCCAAGGTGCATCGCCGGGTCGGCGGCTATAACATCGACGCCCTCAACCCGCGCAACAACCGCATCAACCTGGCGCATTTGCTGGTGGGGTCGGAAGGCACGCTGGCCTATTCCACCGCCATCAAGCTGCAACTGTCGCCGGTGCTGGGGAAACGGGCGCTGGGTGTCTGCCATTTCGGCTCGTTCCATTCCGCGATGGATGCCGCCCAGCATCTGGTCACCCTCAAGCCCATCGCGGTGGAGCTGGTGGACGACACCATGCTGGGACTGGCGGCGGAAATTCCGCTGTTCCATTCCACGCTGGAGGCGATGCTGAAAGGCAAGCCCCGGGCGATCCTGCTGGTCGAGTTCGATTCCGGCGAGGAGGAAAACCGCCGCCGCATGGTGCAGCTCTCCCAGATGATGGGCGATCTGGGACTGGATTTCTCCCACACCGGCGCCAAATGGGGCGGTGTGGTCGAGGTTTATGATCCAGCCTTGCAGAACGCCATCACCGAACTGCGCAAGTCCGGCCTCAATATCATGATGTCCATGAAAGAGCAGGCCAAGCCGATCTCCTTCGTGGAAGATTGCGCCGTGCCGCTGCCGCATCTGGCGGAATATACGGCGAAGCTCACCGAATGTTTCGAGCGGAATGGCACGCGCGGCACCTGGTACGCTCATGCCAGCGAGGGCTGCCTGCATGTGCGCCCGGTCCTGAACCTGCGGCTGGAAAAGGACGTGAAAGCGATGCGCGCCATCGCCGAGGAGGC
>JBBSKJ010000362.1:0-2851 GCA_038256475.1 Micropepsales bacterium
CATTGCGCCAGCACCGACAGGATGTTCTTGGCCTGGACCAGTCCGCCGTAAAACAGCGCAAGGGCCGGCAGGGTCATCAACAGGACCAGCGCGGTCGCGGTCAAAATCCAGGCGGTGTCAGCAGCGCTGATTGCGGCGTCTATCACGGTTTGCCCCATCCCAATGCAATGCCCGTTTTCCGGGCATTTGTTTTTGCCTATTCGCCCATCAGACTGGCGAGATTCAGGGCGGCTGACAAGCGGCCGCCAGGCCTGTTAAAGACCTTCCATGGCACTGATCCACCACAAAATCGCGGGCAAAAACGTCGGGGGCTCCGGCACTTCGCCGGTATTCAACCCCGCCACCGGCGAACAAAGCGCCACCGTGGCGTCGGGAGGGAAAAGCGAGATCGATGCCGCGGTCTCTGCGGCCGTGGCGGCTTTTCCGGCCTGGGCAGCGACCACGCCCAGCCGGCGCGCCCGGGTGATGTATGAGATGCGGCGACTGCTGATCGCCCGCGCCAACGAAATCGCCAAAGTCATCAGCGCCGAGCATGGCAAGGTCCATGCCGACGCCTTGGGCGAAGTGGCGCGCGGCCAGGAAGTGGTGGAGTTCGCCTGCGGCATCCCGCACCTGCTGAAAGGAAGTTTCAGCGCCAGCGTTTCCACCGGCATGGATTCCTATGACCAGCGCCAGCCGCTGGGCGTGGTGGCCGGCATCACGCCGTTCAATTTCCCCGCCATGGTGCCGCTCTGGATGATGCCGATGGCGCTGGCCTGCGGCAATGCTTTCATCTTGAAGCCGTCGGAGCGCGATCCTTCCGCCGCCAATCTGCTGCACGATCTGTGGCGGGAAGCGGGCCTGCCCGATGGTGTGCTGAATGTCGTGCATGGCGGCAAGGAAGCGGTGGACGCCATCCTGGATCACCCGCACATCGCGGCCGTATCCTTTGTCGGCTCCACCCCTATCGCAGAGCATGTCTACAGCCGCGGCAGCGCGGCGGGAAAACGCGTACAGGCGCTGGGCGGCGCCAAGAACCATCTGGTGGTGATGCCAGATGCCGATCTGGACCAGGCAGCGGATGCGCTGATGGGCGCGGGCTATGGCTCAGCGGGCGAGCGCTGCATGGCGGTGTCGGTCGCCGTGCCGGTGGGCGAAAAAACCGCCGACGCCCTGATCGCCAGGCTCAAGCCGCGCGTGCAGTCGCTCAAGATCGGTCCGGCCACCGACACCAGCGCCGAGATGGGCCCGCTGGTGACGGCGGCGCATCGCGACAAGGTTTCTTCCTATATAGATGCGGGCGCGCGCGAAGGCGCCGAGCTGGTGGTGGATGGCCGCGGGCTGAAGCTGCAGGGTTATGAAAAGGGCTTCTGGCTGGGCGGCACCTTGCTGGACCGCGTTACTCCGGAGATGACCGTCTACCGGGAAGAAATCTTCGGGCCCGTGCTTTCGGTGGTGCGCGCGGAAAATTACGAAGGCGCGGTCAACCTGATCCACAGCCATCCCTTCGCCAACGGCACCGCCATCTTCACCCGCGACGGCGATGCGGCGCGCGATTTCACCGACCGCATCCAGGTCGGCATGGTCGGGGTCAATGTGCCGATCCCGGTGCCGGTGGGCTATCATTCCTTCGGCGGCTGGAAATCCTCGATTTTCGGCAGCCATGGCGTTTATGGACCGGAAAGCGTGCACTTCTACACCCGGTTGAAAACGGTAACGGCACGCTGGCCCACCGGTCTTAGGTCCGGCGCCCAATTTCATTTTTCCGAGCGGTAATCGCGACGTTTCGCGACGTTTTGCCTTGGGAGCGCCACATCCTTCGGCTAGTGTCGCAGCTGCTCCCATCACATCAAGAATGCCGGAGCTCCCAGGGAGTTGTTGATGCACGCGCTTAACCGACGTCTGATGCTGACCACCACCATTGGCGGCATTGCCGCGGCGGCGATGCCCTTTGCGGCCATGGCCCAAGCTCAACCGACGGCCCCTGCGGACACCGAATGGCGCGGCTATGGCAACGATCTCGCCCATACCCGCCACGCGCCGCTGGACCAGATCAATGGCGAGAATTTCAACAAGCTGGAAGTCGCCTGGGAATTCAGCACCAAAAATCTGGGTCCCCGCGCGGAAATAATCCTTCAGGGCACGCCGCTGCTGATCAAGGGCAAGCTCTTTTGCACGGCCGGCGCGGGGCGCGACGTGGTCTGCATCGACGCCGCCACCGGCGAACTGCTCTGGCTGCACAAGAGCCCTGATGAAGGCGCGCGCGTGCGCAATGCCCCGCGCCGGCTTTCGGGCCGGGGTGTCGGCTATTGGACCGACGGCACCATCGAACGCATCATCTATGTCACCATCGGCTATCAGATGGTGGCGCTGGATGCCCGCACCGGCTTGATGGACCTGGCCTTCGGCGTGCACGGCATGGTCGACCTGAAAAAGGAAATCGACCAGGACCTCGATCTGGAAAAGGCCGATATCGGCCTGCATTCCGCCCCCACCATCGCCAACGATGTGATCATCATCGGCGCCGCCCACACCGCCGGCAACACGCCCGCCGTCATCAAGAATGCGCGCGGTTATGTGCGCGGCTATGACGTGAAGACCGGCAAGCGGCTGTGGATTTTCCACACCATCCCGCACAAGGGCGAGTTCGGCTACGACACATGGGCGCCCGGCACCGCCGAGGAAGCCGGCAATACCGGCGCCTGGGCGCAGATTTCCGCCGACGAAGAACTGGGCCTGGCCTATCTGGGTGTCGAGATGCCGACCGGCGACCAGATGGGTTTCTATCGCCCCGGCAACAACCTGTTCGCGGAAAGCATCGTGGCGGTGGATACCCGCACCGGCAAGCGCCGGTGGCATTACCAGATGGTGC
>JBBSKJ010000363.1:0-2841 GCA_038256475.1 Micropepsales bacterium
TATGCGGTCTTGCAGGCCCGAGAGGGCGCATCCGGGCTGGCCGAAAAGGCCTCGCGGCCAAAGGCCTAGGCCTTCAACTCTTCTTCTTCGGCGAGACTTTTGACGAGGTCGAGCATGCGCTTGCGCACCCGTGCGTCCTTGATCTTCATGAAGGCCAGAGCGAGCTGCAGGCCTTCGCCGCTGGAAACAAATTCCATCACCGGCGGCGCGCTTTCGCCTTCCGGGCTGGACGAAGCAACGCCTTCATAGAAAAAATCCACCGGCACATTGAGGATGCGCGACACCTCATACAGGCGGCCAGCGCCGATGCGGTTTACGCCCTTTTCATATTTCTGCACTTGCTGGAATGTCAGACCCAAAAGGTCGCCCAACCGTTCCTGGCTCATGCCGATCAACATACGCCGGATACGAACGCGATTACCGACCTGAATGTCGATGGGATTGGTTTGCTTTTTCGGCACGCAATATACTCGTAACAATGCGGGCGGGAACTTGCCCCATCTCTGCGCCGAGGCAAATACCTAATTTCAAATTCAGACCGTCATCGTCATTTGCGCGCCAGTACAAAAGCGGCAAACGCACCGGTAACCAAAAGCAGCAAAAACAAAAGGTCGCCGAAGCGTGAATAAAGCGTTTGCGGCAATGCAGCAGGGAGGCGGGCATCGACAACACCGGACTGACCCAGCAATAGCGGCGCACGCAACCGTCCCAACGGATCGATCACACTGCTGATGCCGGTGTTGGCGGCGCGCGCGATGGCCAGGCCTTCTTCGATGGCGCGTGTGCGGGTGATCAAAAGATGCTGGCGCGGCCCCGCCCAGGGACCGAACCAGGAATCATCGGTGATATTGACGAACCAGCCCGGCCTGGGTGCCTTGGGATCGGTTACGGCGCGGGGGAAGATAACCTCGTAACAGATCAGCGCCGTCACGGGCGGCGCACCTGCGACCGCCAGCAACTTGGGGCCATCGCCGCTGGAAAAACCGCCGCCTGTGGTCAGCTTGGTGACGCCCAGACGTCCCAGAATTTGGGCGAAAGGAACATACTCGCCGAACGGCACCAGATGGAATTTGTCATAGACCACCGGCAGCGCGCCGCCCGGTCCGAACAGATAGAGGCTGTTGTAATAGCGGAGCCCCTCGCCGTTGCGTTCGATGCGGTCCGATCCGGCCAGAAGCGTCTGGCCGCGCGCCGTGAACAGAGCGATCTGGTCCAGGGCGCCGGGTGCCCGCGCCAGTGGGAAGCCAGCGGCCGATTCCGGCCAGATAATATGGGTGGGCCGGCCCAGCGCCTTGTCTTCGGGACGCAGGCTGAGGTCCATCAGCCGCTGCCAGTTGCGCAGCGTCAGGGTGCGATCATACTTCTCGGTTTGCGGAATATGGGGTTGCACCAGCCGCAGCGATACACCCGGAACGTCGGTGATGGTGGTCGAGGCGATACGGTACGCGCCATAGCCCCACAACAAGGCGAACAGCAAAACGCAGGCCGCGGGCGTCCGCCAGCGCCGGTCACCCAATTCCGCCAGCGCGCCGCCCAAGAGAATAGTGAGGAAGGAAAGACCATAGGCGCCGATCAGACTGGCCGTCTGCAGCACGCCCAGCGACGCGCCCCAGCCATAGGCCGATAGATTCCAGGGAAAGCCCGTAAAGATGTGGCCGCGCAGCCATTCGGCGCATCCCAGCATCACCGCGAAAACAAAAATGCGCGCCGGTCCATCCTGCCAGAAATAGGCGGCAAGGCCGCAAAACAGTGCCCCGAACAGCGCCAGTCCCGCCGGCATGGACACCAGCGCGAACGGCATCATCCACAGATGCGCGTCGGGATTGATCAGGAAGGGATACCCGATCCAGTGCAGCCCCACCAGGAACTGGCCCAGGAAGAAAAACCAGCCCGCGGAAAAAGCACGGCGCACCGGCCGCGGCATAGCGTCAGCGCCATCAATCAGCAGCAACAGGCCGGCATAACCGATCAGCAGCGCCGGAAAAAAATTCAGGGGCGCGAAGCTGGTTGCCGACACAGCGCCGAGCGCGAACGCCGCCAGCCATCGCCGCCAGCCGGTAAGGCCGCGAAGCCCCGCCACCATGCGCGTCAGAAAACTCATTCCGGCTTCTTGGGCAGCTTGACGCGCAGGCGGCGCACCCGGCGCGGATCGGCTTCCAGTACCTGGAATTCATAGCCGCCGGGATGGGCGACGATCTCGCCGCGCTGTGGCACCCGGCCCAGCAGAGACGTCACCAGCCCGCCCAGGCTGTCGATATCCTGGTCGCTGTCCGCCACTTCCAGATCGTGGCCGGTCTGAAGCTTGAAATCGTCCAGGTCCATGCGCGCATCGGCGATGACCCCATCGCCATCCTGCTTGACGATGACATCGGCCTCGTCATGCTCGTCGGCGATATCGCCCACGATCTCCTCGATAATATCCTCGATCGAAACCAGGCCGTCGGTGCCGCCATACTCGTCGATCACCAACGCCAGATGGGTATGGGTCTGCTGCATCTTCAGCAGCAGGTCGAGCGCGCGCATCGAGGGCGGCGCGAAAAGGATGGGGCGGCGCAGCTCGGCGATGGTGGCTGGCACCAGACGATAGCAATCACCCTCCGGGTTGAGGCGCGCCAGCACGTCTTTGACATGCACCAGGCCGGTCGGGTCATCGAGGGTGTCGCGATAGACCGGCAGGCGCGAATGCTGCGCCTCGCGGAAGAGCTCCACCAGCTCTTCCAGCGTCTGGCTTTCGTCAACCGCGATGATCTCGGCGCGCGGCACCATCACATCGCTCAGCCGCAGTTCGCCAAAGCGCAGCAGGTTGCCCAGCATCACCCGCTCCTGGGCCGATAGCGCGGA